>JABABF010000086.1 GCA_014238345.1 Gammaproteobacteria bacterium | reverse complement strand
GTTCTTGAAGATGATGTTGCCAGGTCTGGAGTCGCCCCAGCTCAGTCCCGGTTTGAGGTCGGTCGGTAGATTTTTTCGCAGCCATTCGACCGCGAGATCAAAATCGGGATGAACACGATCGCCGATTTCGCGCCGCACGACCGCGAGGAATTGCGCGCCCGCGATGCGCATACCCGGCTCGGCTTTTCCGACGCGCAGATCGAACGGTGGTTCACCGCCGCCGGGCTGACGCTGTATTCGATGAGCCAATACTTGATGGAAGGCTGGCAACAGTATCGGAAACGCTGAGCTCGCACCCCAGCAACCACAGCACGGCTACAATCTCTAGGCACCTCCTTAAGGCTGGATGACAGAGTGGCCATGTAGCGGACTGCAACTCCGTGTACGCCGGTTCGATTCCGGCTCCAGCCTCCACGTAGGATTGCCAATACACCCGATAAGCTGGTGCGGGGAGCGGGACTTGAACCCGCAAGGGGAACTATCCCCGGCAGATTTTCATCGCCACCACGACTTTCGCCGCCAGCCATGAGCCGTTTGGGCGCTGGACTTTGCCTTCACCGTATCCCGCTGAGCGGCACTTAGGTGGGTGCCGTCAAGTCTCTACACCTTGCCCTAAAAGAGCCTTGGCACGGCATTGCCATCAGCTGGCAGCGGCATGGCCACTGTCTGTGCTGCTAAGGTTTCACCGTTTTTGACACCTTCTACACTGCAAGTTTCCCCACAGGCACTCAATTGCTTTAAGTCTGCTGCGTCTACCGATTTCGCCATCCCCGCATCCCCTCATTGTAGCCCAACCCCTAGACAAGAGATCAATAGGGGTGGTAGCATGACGTGCGAGGCAATACGAAAATTCAGTGATAGCGTAGCACGCTCGTATGAATCATCCTGCCCAATGCCAAATCGCAGATTAGGATCACTACAATGAGTGCTGATACTGCTGATGCCATTGATTACCAACAGGCACCAGACAATCGCAAACTCTCACATCTGCCGGGGCGTTATGGCCTACCCTGGCTTGGGCAATCCCTGCGCACCCTAAAAGATTTGCCCGGTTTTCTGCACGAGCAACACCAACGTTACGGCAACTTGTCCCGTGCCGGGCTGGGAGGGCAACATGTCGTACTCGCGCTGGGGCCAGAATTGAGTAGACAAGTACTACTTGATCGCGAGCAAAATTTTTCCAATCAAATGGGTTATAACCGAAGTATGGGGCCATTTTTCGGCGGTGGCCTGATGTTGCGTGACTTTCAAGAGCATCGCATACACCGCCGCATCATGCAGACAGCATTCAAATTTGACACCCTCAAACAGTACCTGCCATTGATGAATGAGATGTTCAGCACGGGCATCGTCGATTGGCAACAACCACCTGAGTGCTATTTTCACCAGCAAATCAAAGAGCTATTGTTGAGGGTAGCCGCACACATTTTCCTTGGTGTCAAGAAGAATATGCCGCAACTTCCCTTGTTAAACCGAGCCTTTCTCGACTGCGTCGACGGGATGAGCGCGCTACTACCTTTTGAGTTCCCAGGCCTCAAATTTCATCGGGGATGTCGCGGGCGACGCTACCTATACAGCTACTTTGCCGCCCGGGTAGCGGCGCGCCGCATGTCCGACAGCAAGGATATGTTTACTTTGTTCGCCCATGAGCGAGATGAAAACGGAGAATTATTTTCCGATGATGATGTGGTGCGTCACATCATCTTTCTGACCATGGCGGCACACGACACCACCACCAGCGCACTTTCCAGCTGCATGGCGGAATTAGTTGGGCAGACGCACTGGCAAACACGCCTGCGCGAAGAGTGTTGCGATGTCCTTGATGGCACCATGCGTTATGAAGACCTGCCAAAACTTGAGTTGATGGATCAATTCATGCACGAAACCTTGCGTGTACACAGCCCGGTACCGATGTCTATGCGGCGCACCGTGCGCGACTGTGAACTCGCTGGTCATGCCATCCCCGCACACTCTATACTGGCCGTGGCTCCTTCTTTTAGCCACCGCATGGCCGAGTGCTGGGACAATCCCGAGGTCTTTGACCCGCCACGCTTTGCTCCCGGGCGAGAAGAGCATAAACGCCATCCATTTAATTACATTCCCTTTGGGGGAGGAGCTCACAAATGTATCGGCATGCACTTTGCTATGATGCAAATCAAATGCTTCTTGGCCATTTTCCTACGCCGCTACACCGCTGAACTCCCCGCCGGCCATTCACTGCCCATCACCTTTCAAGATGTGCCATTCCCATACCCCAAAAATCACTTGCCACTCGTGTTAAAACCGCTCTAGACTGAGTCGAGGGCGGCATGTTACGTGTAATCACCTTCAATGCCAATGGAATCCGAGCGGCGGCACGCAAAGGTTTTTTTGAGTGGCTGGAGCTACAGAGCGCCGATGTGGTCTGTGTGCAGGAAACTCGAGCCAGCGAAGCACAGCTCAGCGATGCTTGTTTCCATCCGGCTGGCTATCATTGCTGGTACTATGAGGCCTCCACGCCAGGCTACAGCGGCACTGCAATCTACAGTCGCCAGTTACCCAAAACACTAAGTCGCGGACTTGGCTGGGAACCCATGGATAGCGAGGCGCGTTGCCTGCGTGCCGATTACCCGCAGCTCAGCATACTCTCCCTGTACCTGCCATCGGGATCTTCTGGCCCCGAGAAACAACAGAAAAAGTTTTTGTGTATGGATCAGCTCTATCCGCTATTCCAAACAATGATAGAATCCGGAAGAGAGGTTATTTTGTGTGCCGATTGGAATATTTGCCACCGCCAGCTGGATCTCAAGAACTGGCGTAGCAACCAGAAAAACTCGGGTTTCCTACCCGAGGAGCGGGCGTGGATGGAGGAGCTGTTGCACACTCAGGGTTGGACAGATAGCTTTAGACAGCTGCACCCTGATCTAGCCGCCTATACTTGGTGGTCAAATCGCTCGGGCGCGCGTCAAAACAATGTCGGCTGGCGCCTTGATTATCAGCTGGTCACACCGCAAATTGCCGCTTTGACGAAGCGCGCAGAAATCTGTAAAGATCCGCAGTTCTCAGATCATGCTCCGGTGATCATAGATTATGATATCTCTCTCAGCTAGCACCCAAGCACCATACCACCCCATGTTAATCAGCATCAGTCAAGCACAGGCCGCCGTTGCACCTAGCGCCAGCAGCGGGCTCATGTTTCAGTTGGTCTTTCTCTCATCGATTTTTGCCATCTTTTACTTCCTGTTGATCCGTCCCCAGCGTCAGCGCCAGCGCGATCATGAACTCATGGTCAACAGTGTGAGCAAAGGAGATGAATTGATCAGTAGCGGCGGCTTGATCGGCCAAGTGACAGCAGTGGAAGGCGACTACTTACGCCTGCGGGTCGCCGCCGATGTGGAGATTGTGTTGCAACGCCAATCAATACACGCCATATTGCCCAAAGGCACTCTCAAATCACTCCCGCTGTCGTGGTCCCAAGCCCGCCGCGCCTAAAACTGTGCGCCACCCCAACCCCCTTTGAGCCCCTGACAGCGTTCAGGCGCACGGTGGGTGGCCGTCGCCTGTGGGTAAAGCGCGATGATTGTACCGGCGCAGTGGGCTCAGGCAATAAGCTGCGCAAATTAGAGTTCATCGCCGCTGAGGCCATCGCCGCTGGTTGTAACACCCTGATCAGCTGCGGCGGAGTGCAATCCAACCACTGCCGGACAACGGCTTGGGTCGGTGCCCGTCTCGGCCTGCGTGTGCATCTACTATTGCGACTCGACGGCGATGCCAAAATCGACGACACCCCCGACGGCAATCTATTGCTCAGCCAGCTGCTCGGTGCCCGAGTGGAGTGCCTCAGCGCCAACGACTATCAAGCGCAAATGCCCGCGTTAATGCAACAGCGCGCTGAAGAGTACGCAAGCCGTGGTCACCGCGCCCGCATCATCCCCACTGGCGCCAGCGATGCCACCGGGGTGTGGGGCTATATCCAAGCCTGTAGCGAACTGGCAAGAGACTTCCGCAAACTGGCGATCGCCCCGCGCCACTTGGTCGTGGCCGCTGGCTCGGGGGGGACTTTGGCCGGGCTGAGCGCCGGTGTTGCCCTGACCGGACTCCAGCTGCGCATCTGGGGTGTCAATGTCTGCAATGACCGCCCTTGGTTTGAGAAAAAAGTGCGCGCTGACCTTGAAGCATGGGCGCGGCGCTATCGCCAACCAGCCGCGCTCGCCGAAGGATCGGTACATATTATTGAAGGCTACGCTGCGCCCGGCTACGCCCGCTGCACCCCAGCAGTCTGGAAGACAATACGCCACGCCGCCACCAGCGCCGGGCTGGTGCTAGATCCGGTGTATACCGGCAAGGCCTTCCACGCACTGCTCCAAGAGTTAGATAGCGGGCGATTCGAGCGCAATGACGATATTGTTTTTCTGCACACCGGTGGACTGTTCAGCCTCTTTCCACAACGCGCACAATTGGCCGCGCACCCCCTGAGCTAAAACACGCTATTGGTAGCAACGCTCAACGCGTGCAGCAAGCCCACTCAGCAGTTCATAACTCAGTCGACCTGCCGCCGAGGCCACCTGAGTCACGGGCAGTTCCTCCCCCCACAGTGTCAAGAGTTCTCCAGGTACCGCTTCAGCGCCATTAAGCAGACGGAAAGAGGTCATGTCCATCGATACCTGCGCGATGCTCTCGGCGATGCG
>JABABF010000085.1 GCA_014238345.1 Gammaproteobacteria bacterium | reverse complement strand
TCGGCTCGACGAATCAACATCAACTCAGTGCCCGCTATCCGCAGGAGGTGCATTAGCCCGCCGCTGTCGCCACAACCAGGCCAGTGGGCCAGACAGCGCGTAGAGCACAGCAACCAGCCATAGCATCCACGGAGGATTGATCGCCACCGCCACCAACAATAACAGCACAGTGACAGTAACCGGGAAAGAGACGCGGCGACGCGATTTTGCATCTTTAAAGCTGCGATAAGGTAGGTCGAGCAACATCAGCACTCCCGCCATCACTGCCACCGCCGCCACCAGCCAAGCCAGCGCCAGAGGGGTTTCGCCGCCACCTGTGCCATAGCCAATATCACACATACCCCACACCAGAGCACTCAGCAACAGTGCCGCCATCGGGCTGGAGAGGCCTTGAAAATGACGCGGTGTGTGCTCACTGGCAGCACTGTCAAAGCGCGACAGTCGCATCGCCGTGCAGGCAGCGTAGAAGAATGCGATCGCCTGGCCGGCACTGCCGAGGGCATACAAACCCCAGTGGTAGGCGATCAAAGGCGGCGCGACACCAAAAGACACCATATCAGCGAAGCTGTCGTAGTGCAGACCAAAGGTACTCTGAGCATTGATGCGCCGCGCAACCCGACCATCCAAACCATCGAATAACATGGCGATCAATACTGCTATCGCCGCGTATTCATGGCGCCCACCTGCCGATTGCAACACCGCCCAAAAGCCCGCAAATAACACCACGGTGGTAAGTAAATTGGGCCACAGATAGATCACCGGATGACGCCGGGATGATGCCACTGGCTCAGTGTTCGGCGCACCACTAACGCTGCTTTGTACACTGGAGAGCGGGGTCACACGCGCCCCTTGCGAGGGTCTGTCGGTCGCTGGCTGTTGCCGCCCACCATCAGTGCCAGTGGGATTAGCCAAATTCAGACTCCGATCTCAACGAGAATTTTGGCACCGTGCTCGGGGTCGCGGGCAGCGGCAAAGGCCTGCGGGAAATCATCTAAGTCAAAATGAGCGCTCATCAGCGGCGCGGCATCGAAATCTGGGTCGGACAGCAGTTCCACCGCCGCACGAAACTCATCGTTCGGATAGCCCATGGACCCTTGCAGACGGAAATCTTTCATCAGCACTGTGGTCAAATCCAAGGAGACTGGAGCCGTGTGTACGCCGACGACGACCAGCCGCGCACCGGCTCCCGACCCACTGACAATTCCCTCGACCACCGCAGCCGAACCCACCGCATCAAAAAACAGCTCGGTGGTGGGGTGTGGCCGCCCAAAAAACGGCTGGGCACCATGATGTTCGCGCAAGCTGCCCCAAGGCTCGGCATCGCTGGGGGACACGGCGGCGGTGGCTCCGAGTTGCAAGGCTAGCTGGCGGCGCTTAGCCGACGGATCTACCGCCACGATATCGCGCACCCCGCGCTGTGCCAACACCGCGACTATTCCTAAACCGATCGCGCCTGCTCCGAACACTGCGGCGCGCTCACCGGCCGCGGGCTCTGCCACATTGACAGCGTGCGTGGACACCGCCAGTGGCTCCACCAAAGCTCCCTCGTGGAATGAGACTGTATCTGGCAGGGGCAACAGGCAACCCTGTGCCGCATTGCGTACCAGCAAAAAGTCAGCAAAACCACCCTCAGGGCCGCCGTTACCGATCATATTATCGGCTTCCATCGGGTTGACGACGACACGCATGCCCGACTCCACACCCGGCACCCCCTCACCCACCGACTCGACCACCGCCGACAGCTCGTGTCCTAACGGCATAGCCTGATCCGAAGGGCCGAGCAAACCACCGCGCGATACATAGCTCAGGTCGCTACCGCAGATGCCACAGACCATCACCCGCAGCAGTACTTCACCCGCCGCCGGTGTCGGCACTGGCATACGCTCCAGCCGAAAGTCGTCAGCGCCGTATAGATTTACCACGCGCATAGTTGCCGCAACCACCATCATCCCCCGACAAAACTTCCCAAACTGACCTATTGTATGATGATCAGCGTGTTGTGCAAATGACGCACCAAACCAGACTCACAGGAACATAACAACCCCCATGACGACCCTATCTAAAACAACGCAAGACTCCATAGCCACTGTGTTAATGGAGTACAACAAAGTCAACGCGCTGAGCATCGCCGAGGTGCACGAAGTCGCCACGACTATCACTGAGATAGGACATCGTGAAGATGTGCGCGTGGTGTTGCTCGGCAACCGTGGCAAAGGCTTTTGCGTCGGAGCCAATGTTAAGGAACTCAATGCGGACACCAGCCTGATCACCCAGAGCAACCACGCTTGGTACACCCTGTTCGCCGCCATCTACGATTGCCCAATACCAGTGATCGCCGTGGTCGACGGCTACTGTATGGGGGGGGGCATCGGCATTATCGGCGCAGCGGATATCGTCTATGCCTCGCCGCATTCCAGCTTCAGCCTACCCGAAGTCAAAGTCGGCGCACTGGGTGGCGCAACCCATTTAATGCGCCTGGTCGGCCCACAGAAAACGCGCTCTATGATGTATACAGGCGATGTCGTCAGCGCCGAGGAATTTTTCCGCTTCGGCGGTCTGGAAGCCGTGCTGGACACTGATGCCATGTGGGATGCCGCGCGCGCACTGGCCACCCGAATCGCCACCAATGATGCCGACGCAGTGCGCCTAGCCAAGGAATCGCTGAACGGCATTGATGTCGTAGATGTCAAAAAGAGTTATCGCTTTGAGCAGGGCTTCACCTTGGAACTCTACACCTCGTCCAGCGCAGAGCAGGCGCGCGCTACCCAAGTGGCAGGCGGCTTCGGTGGCAAGCAAGGCGATGCCAAAGGAAGCGCGTCATGAGTTGTGGTGAAATGCGCTGCGATTACAGCGGTAGCCATGCTCTGGTCACTGGCGGCACGCGCGGCATTGGCTTCGCCATCGCCCAAGCCTTCACCAAGGCAGGAGCCCAAGTGGCTATCACGGGCACTCGCCCCAGCCCGGATGACTACGACAACGATCTCTCGGCCTTTGAATACCTACGCTTGGAAGTGCGAGAACGCGAGTCCATTGCCACCCTCGCCGCCGCACGCCCAAAACTAGACATCTTAGTCAACAACGCTGGCACCGCTTTCCCGAACGGACGCGATGAATACGAAGCGGAGGTGTTCGAGGAATCACTGCGCCTAAACCTCGCTAGCGCCTTCCACATGAGCAACGGATGCCGCCCGCTACTGGCGGCATCCGAACAGCCCGGCGGCGCCTCAATTGTCAATTTGGCCTCACTGACTTCTTGGTTCGGTTTACCGATGATTCCAGGCTACGGTGCCTCCAAAGCTGGCTTGGTTCAGCTAGGACGCACACTGGCCATCTCTTGGGCTGCTGAGGGTGTTCGCGTCAATGCCGTCGCCGCAGGTTTGACAGCCACCGACATGACCGCCCCCATGATCGACAGTCCAGAAATGCTCGCGCCATTTCTCAGCCGCACTCCACTCAACCGCACCGCAGAGCCGCAGGAGATAGCCGATGCGACGCTCTTCCTGTGCAGTTCGGCTGCAGCCTACATCACGGGGCAGACCTTGGTCGTGGACGGCGGCTTCTCAATCTATGGCTAAAAGGCGATGGCTACACACTCGTAGCAATCCCAGAAATAGCTATTTAAACCTATGCCGACACGCGATTATGTGACGGCAATCTACTACTCCACCACAGTATTTATGCACACAGCGGCGCAGAGGACATAACAGATTGAGTGTTTTTCTGAAGTTGAATACCATGAAGTAATTACAAATTATTGATTTATAACAGTTTTCCAATTAAACGGCCAATGCTGTGCGCTATTTTATAGCAAGGCAGAAACAAGCCTAATCTAGACGCTATAAGCACACTTCTACACGCAGTTATCCACAGCTTCCGTGTATAAAATGCTGAGGTGTAGCGCACTGAAATCATGCTCCTTCGTCACCAACACCGTAGCGCCCCTCCCACCATCACCACACACTCCATCACTAACAGCCGCGGGGAACAAGCACCCCCAACCTAATCCTCCCCAATCGGGAACTACACTAGCACAGCCCGTCTATAGTGCATGGCAGTGATGCCACCACAATTGTGAACAGCACTTCACAGTCGGCTTTGGAAGTGAGGCAGGCGAATGCGTTATAATGCCGCAATCAAATCAACGACAGCATATGAGTTGTGTCGCATCTAAATGTGCTAAATAAGCGCATGAGCGCAACCGACTCACTCAATAACACAGTTTCACCACCACAGGCCATTATGAGGAATCAATCATGACCAATTGGAAGAAAGCCCGTTGTCTATTGGCATTGCCAATGTTCCTGGGTAGTACCCTACTATTAGTCGCTGCACCAGTTACCACTCGGGCTGCAGAAATTAATTTGAGCGGTCGCCTTCAGCTGGATTTTGAAGCCTTTTCTGGAGGTTTCAACCCCAGCACTGAGGATACCGCCGTTGATATCTTTGAACGCAGTCTGAGACTGGGTGGCACCGGGGAATTGGATGACAACTGGAACTTCGCATTTGAATTCGATTTTGCAGGCAATGCGGTCAATCTCAAAGATGCCTATGTTAAATACTCCGGGCTCAGTGAATTGACGGGTATTGACAACCTCAGTCTGACATTAGGGAAAAGTGACCCAGCCTTTGGCTTGCAAGCACAGATTGAGGGTACTGACACCGTTGCGCTAGAGCGCAGTCCCGCCGTTAATGCTTTCAAGCCCGGGGACCTTATCGGCCTGACACTGTCTGGCTACGGCAACAATTTCACCTATGCGGGAGGGATCTACGAGGGCTCAACCAATGCCGACAACACCATTAATGCCACCCTCGCTTTCCGAGGCACCTACACACCCATCAATGAGAGTGCCCGCCTGTTCCACGTAGGGATGTCCTATGCTCATTACGAAAGTCTCGGTCTGCCTGATGCACGGCAGGGTCAATTGGGCAATGCCCCCTATATCGGCAGCAGTTATTTGAGCGCATCTATATCCAACTCCAGTCTAGTGCAAACTGTGTCTCCCCAAAGCAGTGCTGACATCCTCGGCATAGAACTGGCCATGGTGACCGATAGCCTCTATCTGCAGGGTGAATACTTCTACGGCAATTATGATCTCGACGGCTACTCTAATCACAGCCGCGACGAGGCACACGCTCTCTATGTGCAAGTCGGCATGTTCCTAACTGGTGAGATGCGCTCTTACGACCACCAGACTGGTCTATTCGACAGCGTCTCCCCCAACAGCGAGCGCGGAGCCTTGGAAGCCTATCTCCAGTACAGCTATCTTGATTTGGGCAGTGACTTGGCTCGCGATTACACGATTGATACTATCACTAGTGGCCTCAACTGGTATGCCAACAAACGTACACGGATCGGTGCTGCCTTCGTCATTAATGTCGCTGACAATTCACAGACTGACTATGTCGGTCGCGCATTCAAAGCACGTCTACAGGTCGTCTTCTAGACCACAGCCACCACACTGAGACTGCGGCAGGGTATCACGCCCGCAACAGGTCTGCGGGTGTAGCCATGCGACCCCACTCCCCTGCACTATGCCCGTAACATCAACTGGTAGCGTCGCACGGCGGTGTAGTTGCTTGCTACTGGCGCTCGCTGTAGCGCTGACCACGGGCACTACTACCAGTGCCCGTAGCCATAGCGTCAACAAATCCCCTGTCCCAAAATTGAGCCCCCAGCCTTCGGCAGCTGGAGCCGCTGTCTATTTGATCGCTCCTCGCGATGGCGAAGTCGTGGGGCAGACTTTCACAGTGGTATTCGGCCTGCGCGGTATGGGCGTGGCTCCGGCGGGTACGACCTTAGCCCATACGGGTCACCATCACTTATTAATCGACTATCCGGGTATTCCGGCATTAGAGCGCACACTGCCAAGCAGTGAACAACTACGCCACTTCGGAGGAGGTCAGACGCAGACCGTGCTGAACTTGGCACCGGGGCAACACAGTTTGCGCCTGCTATTTGCCGATGGCCGCCACCTGCCTCACAAGCCGCCCCTGCTGTCTGATACCATCGTTATCACCGTGCGTTGAGCGAACTGGCCTAAGGCTCTGCCAAGCGCCACCTCAATTGGCCCGATAGCAGCTTATTCTGAACGATTGGACGCTTGATGCGACTCCCCGCCATCGCCGCTGGCACTGCTCTCATAAAATTTTTTCAACCGGTGCACCAACTGCCGTTGCATCCCCTTCATCAGCAAAGCCATCGGATAGGCGATAAAACCAAGCAGAGGGCGGCAGCGAAAATACAGCGTTAGGCAGGCGCGACAATGGCTGATATCACCACTGGTAGCGGGCAATAGTTGATAGCGAAACCATACCGTAGAGAACAGCGGCAACGGCGAGCGCCCATCCTCGTGATGCACACTGATCAAAAAGCCACTACCTTCTTTCCATTCCAGCACGGTCTCAATCAGCCAACGATCCTGGCTACGATAGACACGTCGACGGGCTCCAACACCGCTAGCTGGCTCGCCGATCACCTCAGTGCCAACCAAACCGGGGACATAGTGATGGGCGAGTGACAGATCTCGCATCAAACTCCAGGCTCGCTCTACGGGCATAAGCAAGTCCGCCTCTGCCGCCACCGCCTGCGCCATAGACAGATCGACTGCCGCCTCATCGGGTACCACTTGTGCGCTATTATCCATTTGCTTGCTCCTCACAGCCAATGCGCTAAGCCACGGAGATAGACATGCTTTACCACCGACATCAGTCCGTATCTAGATAGGGATTGGCAGGGTCTAAACATATACTGCGACTCCATCCCGGCACCCGCAACTCAGCCTCAAGAAATTCTAGGTCAGCACCGTCCAATACTCCCTCGCCATAGCGATAAATAGGTGCCGCCCCAGCGCGGCTCGCCGCCAGATCATAGTCCGCCGCACGCTCCACCACCGACTCCCGCCGCCGCCGCCACGTACTCACCGCACGCTGCCCATGGCGTGCAACCAGCAAATCCTCAGTACAGTCCGGCGACAATAACACCGCGCTGGCATTGTTGCCACCAAATCCCTTGGCATTGATCAGCGCTACGGGTGTCTTATGAGGATCCACTTGGATATGCTCTGGCGAGATCCTCAGACACTTCTGGCTGACATCCTCCGCTGGCTCTGATATGGTGCTAATGCCGGGAATCAAGCCATCGCGCCACACCCCCAGCGCCGTCATTAATTGATCCCCTCCAGCGGCTCCAATCGAATGGCCGAGATAGCACTTGACCGCTGCCACAGGCCAATCGCACAGGCCAAACATAGCCGCCACTCGATCCAGCACCTGCGATTCAGTGACGCGATTCTGCGGTGTTCCTGTGCCATGCGCCAATACAAAAGAGCCGTCTCGCAACGAGTCCTCACCCACCACTGCCCGTGCCAGTGCCAGCGCTCTCGCCATGCTGAGATAATTTCCAACCCCCGGTGCAGCAATCGACTGCTTATAGCCATCGGCATTGACGCAGACACCCGCGAGAGCGGCATGAGCCACTGCGCCGGTCTGTAGCGCCAATTCGCTATCAAACAGAATGACAAACTGCGCTGATTCAGCAATGGTAAAGCCACAGTTATCGCCAAAAGGGCGGCAGGCTCGCTGGTAATCTGGTTCCTGATCCGGGCTGAGGCCGTCTAAGTCGCGCAATTGAGTATCGGTGCCCAATGCCCCCATCGCCGCATAGCCAGCGATCACCTCTGGCACTACAGGAGCCTCGCTACAGCCGACGATGGCGATACGTGCGTGCCCCGCCTGAATATCGGTCATCGCATAGCGCAAGTTATACAGAAAGGAGGAGCAGGCTCCTAGCACCGCCCCACTCTGGCCCAGACTACCTAGCAAATAGGCATTAATAAAGTCGGCAGGCATTTCGCCAAAGCTAAAAGGGCACTGACGCGCTGAATTACGCAGACCACGCAGGCTGGCGCGTAACATACCACCACTACCTTCCTCATCCAGCTGCCCCATGCCACTGCCAGCGTAGACCGAAATGGCATCGGGCGGCACAAGACGGCGTAGTTCAGCCCAGTCCACACCGAGAAAAGCCATGGCATCGGAGGCTCCGTAGACTGTCATCTGCAAGCCTCGGGGGTGCCCCCGCGAGGGGTAGAGTGTGGCGGGGTCAAAACCTGATGGCAGCTGACCGGCGGCCTGCACGGTTGCCGTCTGCACAGTTGGTAGCAAGCACTCCGATTCAGCGCCTACGCATACCGTGCACTGGGTGCCATCGCGCTCGGTGACATGCCAATCGGCTGGCAAGGGCGTCGGCAGACGCGCTATCGGCAGGCGAAATACATTACCAGCCGCCGACCGTAGCGGGCTCCGGACAGGCACGGCCGCAGGGTCATAACTTTCAATGCGCCGCACTAAGCTGTGGCGCAGGAGCCACTCCCGCTCGCTAGGCACTGCGGCATCGCGCCCACATAGCGCAGCCAAACTCTGCCAAGTTGGAGCCGCAAGGCGGTCTGACAGTGCTTCAATCACCAAGCGGCGGTAACCGTGGTACCCAGAACTGCGTCCAGCAGGGCTGATGCCACCAAAACTGACCACCACTGGCAAATTCAACACCAAACACCGCCCCCCATCGTGATAAAACACCGATTGTCTAGCATTTTAACCTAACTAGATTCTCAATAAAGTCGCCCTTTATCAGCGCACGACACTTCCGGTGCCGTTTCCGCCAAGCCACTGGCTCAACACCACACCGCGCTTCGAGCTGGAGGGGGAGCTATTGAGAGAGAGCAATGTGCCGCTACGCGCTTGCGCCTTGACAACGGCATGACGCCGAGCGCCTACCAGCAGCTGGTGCGCAACAAACTATTCACCACCAAAGCCTTGGCGAGACGGCACTACACCAGTACCGCCAAACAGACACTGGCTCAGCGAGCTTTGATGTGCCGAATTGCCCAGTTAGACCAACTCATCAAGGGATGAGCAACTGATATACAGCGCGCAATAACATCAGCCACAAGGCAATGCAAGCCACCCCGTAGGCAGGGAAACGGTGCATCACATTGTTGTAAGTGCAGTGGATCCAGCTGTGTGCACAGCGAGCAACGACGAAGACCCACGCCAAGATGACATAAAAGCTATCGACCCCCTCCGCCAGATAGAGAAGAAAAGCCAGCGCGTAGAACAGCATCGGTACTTCGCAAAGGTTGAGAAAGTTCTCGCTCACCGCACGTGAATGTTCGTCCAACGCCGCTTCGACTGGCGTACGCGTGTTCATCATCACGCCATCCGGTGGGGGGTGCTTGGTGAAATAGCGCACACGCACCACTATCATGACAAACCACACCACCATGCTCAGCGCCAACATCGCCAGCACAGGAACCAAAATCGCCGTTTGTTCCATGTCCCCTCCCCCTGTGAATAGCTCGATTGACAAACTTCTGATCATCCTACCACAACTCTCATCTCTACATGACCGCTACCGCACTAGGCTGGGTGCATCGTGTTGGTGATGGAATAATGAGCCTATAGGAGACTCGACATCCTGAAATAGAGACTTGCAGGGAGGAACCGCATGATGAAAACCTTTTTGGCAACAAGCACCAGTAAAAATAATGCTCAACAGTTGAAAAATACGTTGGGGGATGAATATTGTTATCCGCTGGCAAATGGTTGCTCGTGGGCTGTGGCCGTGGACTTCAGTCAAATCATCGGATGATGTGTGTGAAGCTATAGACCCTAATACAACAACACCTTTAGGGCAGCTAGCCATAGCCAAAGAGCGAAGACCGATACAGCTGCCGCAGATATAGCGAGTAGTCAATCTCAGCATAGAGAGCATCTCCAAGCACTATGCCACTCAGTAGGATTTAGCTACACTCAGGGGGGATGTAGAGGCAAAGAGCGGCTCTACCTATAGATGGGTAATTGGCCTTGGTGTAACTGCGGCAATATCAATTCTGGTCGGGGCTGTGTCTATAGCGTTAATGTTGGTCAAGATTTTCTTTTTGCCATAACCGCTCCCCCATTTCACTGCAACCTAAACATTCTATGGCTGTGTCCCATACCTGCCCAACGACCTGGCGGAGCTAGATCTGCCGTCCCGCACCCGTGTGCTCAACAGTGCCCACACTCCACCCCTATAGAAGCCACCAAAGGGATCAGCCAGTAGCGCTCAGAACAGGCCAAAGAACCAGCGTCGCCGCAGTGTGTCGCAGCCCTGCAGCTGACTGCGATAGATCTCGGCACGACCTTGCACCTTCGTTGCGACATCGCGCAACCAGCGCTTATCGCTCCGCTTCCAAGAGCCACGGCCATAACCACCCCAACCCTCGTGGTAGGCCAAATAGAGGTGTTCAGCATTGCGCGGGCTCAGCTTGAGGCGATCCGCACTCCGGGCATGATACCAACCGACAAAATCGACCGCATCGTTGAAACAGCTGCGCGAACTGAGCCAAGACGCTTTGCCACTGTCGCGGTACATGCGCCAAGTAGAGCGCAATGCCTGAGCATAACCCACTGCGTCCGAGCTGCGGCGACCAGGAAAAATCCCCAAGATGCGGCGTCCGCGAGGCGGTCGTGCCCGTGCCTCAAAGCGCGATTCCTGATGCATGGTCGCCATCAGCACCTCGACAGGGATACGCCAGCGCTTGGCACTGCGTTTGGCGGCGGGATACCAAGTGCGCTGCTCAATGAAGATCGCGCATACATCCTCAGTATCACTCAGTGGCGCGGTAGCGCAGCCGAGCAGACAACAGGACAGCACCACCGGCAAGGTGTGTCGGATGATGGGTGCGGATAACACCGCGACTGCGCGAGAGTGGAGACCACTGTATGGAGCCACCGCCTCGGCCAGCACAGCCGATTCGCTGTGGCGGGGAAATGCCAGCGTAGCACTGCCGGCGCCCAGGAGAACCCCAGCGGCTAAGCAGTTCGGCGCGGTGCCAGCAACCGAGCGTTTAGCCATTGTCATCACTGTCTATCAGTGCTAGAAAATCGGCCTCATCCAGCACCTCACAGCCAATTTTTTGAGCCTTGCTCAACTTGGATTTAGAGCCGCCTGAGCCAGATACCACCCGCGTGACCCGAGCGGAAACCGTGTCGGCGACCTGCCCCCCCATAGCCTGCACACGCTGTGCCGCCGCGTCGCGAGTCAGCGCCGCCAGACGACCTGTGAATACAAAGATTTCTGCGGCGAGCACTCCCACTGCAGGCGGCGGCAGCTGGAGAGACAACTCGGCATACAGCTCTCCTACCACCCTGCGCTGCATCGGCGTAGCAAAGAAATCGACGATGGCTCCTGCCACCACCGAGCCGATACGCACCTTGCGCAACTTGACCGTGGTCGCCTCAGCACCCTTGCCAGGTGCAACAACGTGCACTGGACGCATCGAAGCAGCCCGGGGCAGCTCTGATAGCTGCTCTAGAGGAGCCTTAGTCAATTCCTGAAGAGAGTGAAACTCACGCGCCAAATCGAGTGCTATGCTCCTGCCAACCCCGCGTATGCCGAGTGCATAGAAAAAGCGATCTAAGGTGCGGTGACGGCTTTCATCAATGCTGTCCAGCAGGCGCTCAACCGACTGGGAACCTAAGCCGGACTGTGCCTCTAAATACTCACGATAACCGCGTAGTCGGTAGATATCTACCGCAGCAGATAGCGGCAACGCCGCATTGCCATGGGACAGTGGCGCGGCCTGCACAATCGACTCGGGACTGAGCTGCATCAGAGATGCCAACAGCTCCGGTCCCAAACTGCGGATGTCCATCGCCGTGCGCGAGACAAAATGCAACAGACTGCGGTGTAGCTGCGCGGTGCAAGCCAAGCCACCTGAGCAGCGATGTTGCTGTCCCCGCTCATCGGGACGCACTGGGGCACCGCACTCTGGGCAATGCTCGGGAAAGCACACCCGCTCAGCATCGGGCGGGCGGCGCTCGGGATGCACTGCCATGACTTTGGGAATCACATCACCGGCGCGGCGCACTGTCACCGTATCCCCTAAGTGAAAGTCGTGGCGGCGCAACTCCGCCGCATTGTGCAAAGTGGCTCGGCGCACGGTGACACCGCCTATGGACACTGGAGCGAACTGTGCCACCGGTGTCAACGCACCGCTACGAGAGACCTGAAAGGTTACCGCCAATAGCTGGCTCAGCTGTTCTTGTCCAGCAAATTTTCGGGCGATGGCCCAGCGCGGAGCACGCGATGTGGCCTTCTCTTTGCGCTGCCAATCGCAGCGATCGAGTTTGACAACTGCACCATCCACTTCCAGCTCCAGACTGCCGCGTTGCCGCTCTAGTGCGGCACTGTAATCAATACAAGTCTCCACACCGGCGCAGCGTTCCCCCCACGGCACTACGGGCACTCCCAGCTCGCGCAACCACTCAATACGCTCGCTCTGCGTGGCGGGGCCATCGTCTCCACCCTCGCCAATGCCGTGGCAAAACAACCGTAGCGAACGTTCCGCTGTCTTTGCTGGATCCAACTGCCGCAGCCCGCCAGCAGCGGCATTGCGCGGATTGGCCAGCGGCTTCTGAGCCGCATCGAGCAGGCGCTGGTTGAGGCGTTCAAAATCGGCAGTGGTGATGCAGACTTCAGCACGCAGCTCGAGAAATGGTGGAATCGCCCTCCCCTGCAGGCGCAAAGGCAGACTGCGCAAGCTGCGCAAATTGGCCGTGACATCTTCTCCGACCCTGCCATTGCCCCGCGTTAGACCACACTCAAACATGCCCTCGCTATACCAGAGGCTCACTGCTACGCCATCTAACTTGGGCTCACACCAGTAGTCCAACTCCTCTGCCACCTTGAGCCGACGCCGTAGCTGCTTGTCAAAGTGACGCAACGCCTCGTCGTCAAAGGCATTGTCTAGGGATAACATCGGCTGCCGATGGGCACGGCTGACAAAGTCCTCGCGAGGGGTGCCGCCGACCCGGCGTGTCGGTGAGTGGGCATCGGACAGATCAGGGTATAGAGCCTCCAACTCGGCCAAGCGTAGCAACAGGCAATCGTATTCGCTATCGGGCAAGCTGGGGGCATCAAAACCGTAGTATTCGCGCTCACAACGCTCCAGAGTGGCGCGCAATCGGCTCAGCTCGGCGCGCTCCAATGTCACCTTGCCACTCTCGTCGCCACCGCCAAATAAGTCGTTCATCGCGCCATCAAGGACACTCAACACTAGCTGCCGTCACCTCAGCCACCGAGCTGTGCCTCAGAGCGCTCCTGGGAATCAGCCAACGCCTGCGCCATATCCACGCTGACTAACCTAGAGACCCCAGGCTCTGACATTGTCACTCCCAACAGCTGGTTCGCCCGCTCCATGACGATGCGATTGTGAGAGATGCAGATAATCTGTACCTCCTTGGCCATCTCCTCCACCAAATCAGCGAAGCGAGCCGCATTGATATCATCTAGTTGTGCATCCACCTCATCAAGCATACAGAAAGGCGCTGGATTGAGCCGAAACAGCGCAAAGACCAAGGCGACAGCCGTCAAGCTCTTCTCTCCGCCAGACAGCTGACGGATATTGCGGTTTTTCTTGCCCGGCGGATGCGCCATCACCAAGATGCCCGGCTCCTCGCCGTCGGCTGCTGTTGGCTCCAGCCGTAACTCTGCCAAGCCCCCACCAAACAGGTGTGAGAATAATTCACCCAAATACTCGTTGATCTTCTGGAAGGCCTCATCGAAGCGCCGCCTCGCCTCGCTGTCAATACGCGCGATCGCGCCCTGCAAACGCTCCATGGCCGAGCTGGCCTCCGCATGCTGTTGGTCGAAGTAATCTTTGCGCTCGAGCTGCTCGCTGTACTCTGTATCAGCAGCTAAATTGACTGGCCCCAAACGCAGGATAAGTCGCTCTATGCGCGCCAGCTGCTGATCCCCATCTACCTCCGGGTCTGAATCGGGTAGCGAACTCAGCAGTTCATCCATCACTAGTTCCATCGCTACCACCTGCTCTGTACAGGACACTTGTTCAGCCTTGACAGCACTGAGCCGCACGCGCTGGTTCTCCAGTTGGTCACGCAACGTCCGCTGATCGCGCTCGGCCACCACACGGCGCTCGGCGCTGCTGCGTTGCGCTTGCTCGACCTCAGTGAGCTGCCGACGGCTCAGGTCGCGCTCCTGCTCGGCATCATGTAACTGCGCCAACTGCTGTTGCAATTGCTCTTGAGCGCGTGGATCGGCCTCCTCAAGCTGTGCGCGGCGCTGTGCTAACTCCTCACGGCGCTCACCCAGGCGTAGCCCGCGCTCGCGCAGGCGCTCCATAGCCTCGCCCAAGGCCTCCAGACGCGAGCGCTGAGCTGCCTCGGCCAACGCTTGGCGGCGTACCGCTTCGCTCAGCACCGTAGCGCGGCGGTCTGAATTTGCCATAGCCTCCCGACAACTCTTACACTCCAACGCCAATTGATCGCGCAATGCCGCACACTCGGCTACTTTTAGCACAGCGGCAGTAGCACTCTGCTCCAGTTCGGGCCGTGCTTCTTCTACGGCCTGCGCTGAGCGCTCCTCACGCTGGCGACGCTCACCCAAGCGCTGCTGCTGGCTCTCTAGCGCAGCAACGCGCTCCCTGTGTATTCGCAATTCGCTACGGCGCTCGACCCGCTGTGCCACCGCTTCACGCAGCCGCTCAGTACGCAGTTCCAGCTCGATCAAACTCGCTTGGGCGACAGCTTGCTCTTCCTGGGCAGCGGCCTCTTCGCCGCGCGCTACGGCCAATTCTCGACTCAGCGCCTCAGCGCGCTCACGCAATTGCAACACCCCTTCCTCGGGGCCAGCAATGCGCATCCAGCCATGCCCCAACCACCAACCATCGCGCGACACCACTGACTCCCCTGGCTCAAGCCGCGCCAACAACGTGTGAGCCGCAGCGACATCAGAAACAGCATAAACCCCCCACAGTAGTGCGCCAAGACCCGCTGGGGCGAGTAATTTTGAACATAGCAGCTCGTCATCTGGCGGCGGGGAATGAGGGAGTAACTGTAATAACTGCACGGGCTGTGGCGGCGCACTGAGGCGCTCGGCCAAACCATCAATATCCGCCACACACAATGTACGCAAGCGCTCCCCTAACACCAGTTCCACCGCCTCCAGCCAACCCTCCTGTAACTCTAACGAGGCGGCCAACGGCCAGGTGGAGTCGAGGCCAGCATCAGCTAACCACTGCTGTAGCTCGGGGCTATCTGGTAGCCGCTCAGAAAGCAACGCCTTGAGAGCCGCATGGCGTCCACTGAGATCCTCAATGTGGCAGCGATGTCGGTGTAGCTGCGCGGCAGCGGCGGCGATGCGCTCGCGCGCCGCCGGTAACGAGGCCAACAATTCGCTGAGCCGGTGTTCAGGCTCTGACTCTCCTGCCACGCTCCCATCCACATCAATCGCTGCCTCCGCAGCTTCAGCCGCAACAGACAACAGCTCAGCCTCTTCTGCAGTCATGAGCTGCAGTTCTGCCGCCAATCGCTCAGCCTCCGTACGCAGAGCCGCCAAGCGCAGCGCCACGCCCTCCGACTCTGTCGCTGCCAACGATGCCGAGGACGATGCCTCTTCCCAACGTGCCTGCGTGGCCCACAAGCGCTCCTCATCGCGCTGGCGTATAGCCAATACCTCAGACTCCTCGCCACGGGCACTGCACAATGCTGTCGCCGTGCGCTCAAGCTCAGCACACAACGCTGCTCCTTCCGTTTCATCAGCCGTCAATTGGCGCTGGGTCTCAGCAATCTCCTCGGCTAGGGTGGCCGCCTCGGAGTCTAGCTCGAGTACCCGTTGCTGGCGGTCACTGCGAGCTGATTCCAGACGCGCCACTGCAGTAGCCAACTCGTAGCAACGCCCCTGATGGCGCTCCAATGTTGCAACGATCTCACGAGAGCGATCCGCCCAGCTCTCGCGCTCTGCATCGACCTCTCGAACCACACTGAGCGAGTGGCTCAAATCATCTGCAGTCCCGCTGATGGTGCGCTCTAATTCCGTCTCTTCGCTCACCAATCCCCGATAGCGCAACACGAAGCCACTGGCGCGCAGGCGGCGCTCCTCGGCACGCAGCTCGGTGTGGCGGCGCGCCTGCTCGGCCTGACGGGACAAACTCTGCAGGCGCTGAGCCAACTCGCCACGCAGATCATTGAGCCGCACTAGATGATCGCGTGCGCGCTCCAATCGAGACTCGGTCTCACGCCGCCGCTCACGGTACAGAGAAATACCGGCGGCCTCCTCAATCTGGCCGCGCAATTCGCGGGGATGCGCCTCGACTAGGCGCGCGATCATCCCCTGTCCGACAATGGCATAACTACTTCGGTCGCCAAGACCCGTGCCGAGAAACAGCTCCAGCACATCGCGTCGCCTACAGCGCTCACCCAACAGAAAATAATGGGAATCACCGTCGCGCTCCAATTCGCGCCGCACAGTGATCTCAGCGCGTACGGCATGGGCCCCGCCAAAACCGCCGTCGGCATTGTCAAATAATAATTCCACTGAGGCGCGGCCACAGGCACCGCGCCTGCCCGCACCACTGAAAATTACATCGTTCATTGAGGCGCTACGCATGGTGCGCAACGAGCGTTCGCCGATGACCCAGCGCACAGCATCAAGAATATTAGATTTACCGCAGCCGTTGGGACCGACCACTGCGGAAAAGCAGTTACGAAACTCTGCCGATGTCGCCTCGGCAAAAGATTTGAAACCGCTGAGTCGAACGCACTTCAGGTGCATCGGACGATTTCCACAGAGCGTTGCCTCAGTGTAGCAAATATAGGATCAAACTTCCAGTAGTTCAGGTTGCACGATAGAAAAAAATCGCTATAGCCCTCTCTTGGCAGCCTCCCTACATAGACCATTCTGTGCGCTAGGGAGCTTTATTCTCCCAAAAGGATATTTATCCGGGAGACTATCACCGTCTCACTCTCCAATAAATTTGCATAGCCAGCCACCACTATATTTGATGTCTCACCGCTCATCAGGCTAGTCCGCTGACTTTTTGTCAACCTGATCCCTCTGAGCAATAGGGTCGCATCAATGATATCTACCACGTTATCGCCAGTCAGATCCAAAACTGGCGGGTCAGTGCTGAGCAAATCGTCTATCTGGGTGACAATATCCACCTCGCTTGACAATAAGTTCTGGTAGCCCGCCGCCACGATATTTGAAGTCTCTTCGTTGATGATGCTGGCTCGCTGGCTCTTCGTCAACCTAATCCCCCTGAGCAATAAGGTCGCATCAATGATATCCACCGCCTCATCGCGGGTCAGATTGAGAGTCACTAATTGACTTATTAGCACCGTGGCCTCCCCGGAGAGTGCACCGTCTGTCACCGTCAGCGTAACTGTCGTCCCATCCGCCACCCCAGATAACATCAGCTGCAGACTATTGTGCGTGCGCAAGAATACCTGCAACGTACCTGACGAAGCTGTCACCGTCGCCGTCGACGGCAACATATACGCTGTATCCACAGCTCCGGTGGCATCCACTCCCAATACCTCCAATTCAAAGATAGCACCTGCTTCCACCCCTGCTGGTGCCGTCACCGCCATATGTGTTGCAACCACATCTACCCTCACCTCCGCTGTGCCCGATAATGCGCCATCCGTCACCGTCAATATCACCGCCGTGCCATCCGCCGCTCCCGACAGACTCACTGTCAATGTGTTGGTCGTGTTTGACAATAACTCTACCATTCCACTAGAGCTATCTACCCTGACAGATGGCGAGATCTCATAATCCAAATCCACATGCTCGAAGAGCTCACCAACGAACTGATCATGTGGATTGGGCGTTATTTCCACTCCCGATATCGGCAACTCAAACGCTCTGCCAGAGATAACCGCCAATGGGGGCGGAGTTAGCCTCAAGGACGATGCCTCCACAACAACTGTAAAAGTAGCAATCCCCATATAAATCCCCGTAGTCCCCTGATAGCTTGCACCCAGCGTCACCACAGTCCCTTCTTCTAGCGTATCGTCAAGTAAATGAAAATATCTAGCATAGTTCTCGTCCAAATTTGGGGGGTAGCGCACAGCTCCAGACGGGATAGAAATGCTCTGTTCCCTGTTTTCGAAGATCGTGGCGTCCTCATCAAAAGCGCCCGATGCATCGCTCTGTATTATGTCCACACGATACAATTCATTAAATCGTACCGCCGTTGATTCGAGTACGTATTCCACTCTTGATGCCACTACATCCACATCCATTATCAGTAATGCACCAAACAACACGCCGTCCGTTACTGTAAGTAGCGCAGTTGTGTGATCTTTCATCACGGATAGCTGCACCATCAATTCGGGGGCAGTATACGACTGCCATAACACCTCCCCCGTTGCCGTTGAGACCGTCACCACTGGCGAGGACAACATATAACTGCTAGCCACGGAGCCCGATTCATCCTCGGCCCACACTTCTAGAGTAAAGGTTTCGAAAGTCTTGACGGAAGACCCCCCATTTTGTAGGCTCACTGCCAAGTGAGTCGCCACCACACCCACCTTCACCGTCGCCGTACCCGACAGTGCGCCATCTGTCACCGTCAAGGTCACCGTCGTGCCCTCCACCACTCCAGATAGCACCACACTCAGGTGACTTGCTGTGCGCAAATGCTCATCCAGTGAACCCACCGAAGCGGTCACTATCGCCGCCGATGACAACCCATAATCTAAGTCCACAGCGCCCGATGCGTCCACTCCCGACACATGAAGATCAAATGGCTGCCCAGATACCACCGACGATGTGGCTCTCACCAACAAACCACTCGCTTGCACTTGCACTTGCACCCCTACTGAACCCACCAACCCCTGGTCAGACAAAGTCAATGTGGTTAGCGAGGCATCTGCGACTTCGCTCAGCTTCACCGTCACGCTAGAGCTCGTACGTCCCAACAACTCCACACGCCCCACCGTCGCCGTTACCGTCGTAGCCAGCGATAAGTTGAAATCCGTATCAATCTGCGTTGTTTCTAACTGCACAGCCGTCACCCGCAAGACAAAGGGTTGATCATGCGTTATCTCTTGTAGCAAGGGTTGCCCATCTGTGCTATAGGGTGACAGCAACAACACCGTGGCCACCACATCCACCACCACCGTCGCGGTGCCCTCCAGCGATTGATCGCTCACTGTCAATACCACACTAGTGCCGTCTGCCACATTGCGGATCACACAGTTTGTAAAGCCTGCTGAGCTGATTTCACAACCCTCGACTGGCAAGCTCTGCGTTGCAACCTCCATGGTGATCACCGCTGACGACGACAGTGGAAAATCTGGATGGGCATAGCCCGCATCGTCCTCAGCGCTCAGCGGAACCGCAAAGGCTTGACCGGATACCACGCGACCCGGTGGGTTCAGCTCCCAATGAGTCGGCACTACTTCGTAGACGAACAATTCGACTTGACTGGATTCAAGCAACAAGTGATACGACTGAGCCTCCTCAACTGTCAAAAGCGTCGTGCTGTCATGTGCCACATCGGCTATGGTCAGTGAAATTCTGTCGATGCGCTGGACAGCAGCCACCACTGTCCCCGTCGACAGTGTTGTGGAGAGATCCTGGAATCCAGCAATGATCCCCTCTTCATCCCCTATGCTCAAATGGTAGTTAGTAAGGACTCTCACATCAACAACAAAAGGAGTGTTGAGGTGCACAAAAGGTGGCGCAATCAATACGAGTTTGCGCTGCGCTGGAGAGGTGGTGATGCGAGTAGGCTGAATAGTCGAATGACCACTCACTAAAGAGAGCCGTCGCCCCCCGACTATATCGCTGACGCTATAGTCTCTGCTAACGAAACTCTTAGTCTGCTGGCTCCCTGTCCACAATAGATGTAGCTGATATA
>JABABF010000084.1 GCA_014238345.1 Gammaproteobacteria bacterium | reverse complement strand
TGGCGCTGGGAGTCTCGCTACCCCTGTGTCAATTGCCACTTGGAGCCTATGCCGTACCAGTGGTGTCAGCCAGTGATACAGAGAATCAGAGGGTGGATGAGGAGGAGGCGGCGCTTGCGGGCGCTCCGGTTGTTGCGTCGGGGGAGCTACGCGACGCAGTGGATGGCAGTGGTGAATTGTGGTTGCGTGGGATTGTTGGCAATGCGGATGGCACTCGTCTGTTGCGCGCCGACGGCCGTGGTTACTCGCCGACGGCACTGGGCCAAGCGGTTGCCGAGGCTTTGCGTCAGCGCGGCATTGACGAACTATTGCGTACCGTGTCGTGACTGCCCCTCCGCTCCTCGGCTGGCGCGTGTTGGTGCCTCGACCCACCGGGCAGGAGCATGCGCTGTGTGCAGCATTGGCCACCCTCGGTGCTGAGAGTGCAGCGATCCCAGCGTTGAGTATTGATGTGCTGATAGGCTCTGCTCGGCGATTGGCACAGGCACAGGTTGTGGCGATTAAAGCGTGTCATCAGTTGATTTTTGTCAGTGCCAATGCGGTGCGTCACGCTATTGCACTGGCACATGAGCTAGGTGAAGACATAACCGCTTGGCCGCCCTGCCACGCCGTGGGGCCAGCCACTGCGATGGCGCTCGCTGCCGAAGGGATCAGTGCACTGTCCCCCCTCGTCGGAGCCAGTGGTCGGGCGCTGGCGCAACGGCCAGAGTTGCAACAGCTCGATGGCCAGCGGCTGATGATTATCCGTGGCAGTGGTGGACGGCGTTGGCTTGGCGATACCTTGAGTTCCCGTGGTGCCGAGCTGAGTTACTGTGAGGTCTATCAGCGGGGTTGCCCCAAGAGTAGCGCTATGCCGCTACGCCGTTGCCTGCGTACCGGGCGGCTCAATGCCGCCATCGCCACCAGCGCCGCTATGCTTGATAACCTGCTGATGCTCGCAGGAGCCGAGGTGTCTACGCTCCGTGCGTTGCCGCTGTGCGTTCCTGGTCAACGGCTACTTGAACGTTCGCGGGCGGCAGGTTTCCAACAGGTTGCCGCCGCCCCCAACGCAGCTGCTAAATCGCTGGTGAGTGCGCTAGCCGAGGTGTTCATCCCTTAGCTGATGATGACATGTCCGCGCTTTATGCATTGCGGTAATGTGGCTTGTATGAGTTGCCTGAAGCCATCCTTCAGTCAGTAGTTCACGGAAGATGTGTATAATTTACCCAAGCCACTATCTTGACTTTGGGAGATTGAAGGGCCATCACATGGAGTTGGCGACCAGGACTATACCCTACCAATTTAGGTATAATTCTTAGCCCAAACTTGTATGGTGTGATGTGTCTCCCTAAAATCTTACACATGTTTTAGCTTATGCCAGATTCTACGGCGATACCGTCGCCCAAGCGCGTTGATGCGCCGTTACCCGCAGGCTCCCCGCCCGTGCCCCGCAGTGGCCTTGGCATAGGATTATTTTTGATCGGGGTGCTATTCTCTGCATCGGCCATCAGTGGCGTTTGGGTTTTTTGGCAATTACAGCAGGCGAGCCAAGAGCGCCAGGAGTTTGCCGAGCAGTTAGCGCAACATCGCCATCAAGGCCAAGCATTAGAGGCAGGATTGATGCATGTGCAACAGCAGCTACAAGAAGAGCGGCAGCAACGATTGCTGCGACAACGGGAGCTGAAAGAGCAGCTGTTGCGCCAGCAACAGTCGCTAGATGCCTTAGCTCAGCAGTTGCGCGAGCCAGCACACGCTTTGATGTCGCAGTGGCGCATGGAGACGGCTCGCCTACTACTCAGCGGTGTGGCCGCTCAGTTGGAACCGGGGTACAACCTAGCGGCGGCACAGCGCCTGATTGACAACGCCCTTGATCTGTTGGCACCGTTGCCGGACACTCAGTTGATTGCCGTACGGCGCGCCATCAAGGTTGACCTGGCGGCGCTGGCCAGTGCTTCGTTACCCGACCTGCCGCATTATCGCGTTCAGCTAGGCAAGCATATCGCCCGCATCAAAACGTTGGCATTACGCCCGCAGCTCCGCCCGGTCGCGGCCACTCCATCGCCAACGTTGGCTGGTGACGGTGCCAGAGCCAAAGAGAGCTCAGCCCAGAGCCGTCCGACACAGTTCTGGTCGCACTTAGAGCCAGTGGGTGATTGGCTGGTCAGTGTTGGCTCAGAGATGGGCTCGCGGTTGGCATCGCTGGTGGAAGTGCGCAGTGTCGAAGACGCGGATGGTTCGGTGCCACTCTTTGTAGCACAGCGCCAGCGTGAGAAATTGCAGTGGCATTTGGAGCAACTACAACGGGCGTTACCACAGCGCGATACGCAGGCCGTACATGAGGCCGCCGACCACACCCGCGATTGGTTGGGGCAACATTTTGACCTTGACAACTCGCTGGTAGGGGAATTGCATTCCCTGTTAGAAGAATTGTCTCAGCTGCAATTTAAACCACCACCCTTCCATGCACCGCCATCACTACTTATTTTGGAAGCAATGCTTGGTGCGACACATTTCGATTACTCAATACAAACGCAAAAGAGGATTCAATATCATGAAAGCTTATCTGTGGCTTAGCCTCGTCGTGATGTTGATTGTTATGATCAGCATCGCTATTTTCAGCAATGTCCCCGGCCATGTGGAGCTCAGTTGGCGTGGTGAGGAGTATCGCGTCTCCTTGATGACTGCATTGCTACTACTCTTCTCCTTCATCCTGTTCGGCTACTTGTTGTTGCGGGCGTTGATTGGTGTGTTTTCGTTACCCATGACGCTGAGTAGCTTGTGGCAGAGCAAGCAGCCTGGCATTAGTCCCACCGAACATCTGATCATTGGCCTCAGCGCCTTTGTTTCCGAGGATTGGTTATTGGCTTGCCGCAGTCTAGAGCATGGCACCACCAAAACACAGCCACAGGCGGCGGCTCTCATGTTGCTTGCGGCACGAGCAGCTATGGAGCAGGGCGACCAGAAATTGCTGAGCCAGTATTTGGGTAAAGCCAAGAGCCTGGTGCAAGACGATGTGACGCGGCAAGCTCTTGCTTATCTTAAGATCATTAGTGATGGCACAAAGGAGGGTTCCAAGCCAGCGGACTATATCGCGCAGCTGGATACTTTTCTCAAAGAGCACCCCAAGCACGATGAAGCGCGGGCGAAGTTGGCATCGCTGTATCAAGCACAGGGGGACTGGGAAAAAGTCGAAGAGCTATTTGACAAAGAGTACCTCAGCGAGCGGCAAAGTGATGTGGCGTGGCAAAAGAAAATCTGGTTTCGCCAGCTGGACAAGGCGGTCGCTGGGGATGTTGCTACACGGCTAAAAAAGTTGGAGAGGATTTGGTCGGAGCTGCCGAGAACTATCAACGATGACCCTCAGTGCCGTGCCCATTATCTCCAGTTGATGGGGCTGAGCACGGAGCAGAATGGCGCTGATCTAGCAGTGCAGAAAATTGAGCAACACATGCAAGAAGCATGGTCTCCGCCATTGGCGCGCCTCTATGGATTGATCTCAGGAGCTGATGTGGAGGCGCAACTCCGTGTCGCCACTGCGTGGCACACCAAGCATCAAGAGGATGCCGATTTGGCACTATGTTTGGGGCGTATATACCTTCGCCAAGGTGCTTTGGTTAAGGCTGGAGAGCAGCTCCAGCAGGCGGCGAAACAGCGCCCCGGTGATGCCGATATCTGTAGTGAGTTGGCTCGGCTAAGCGCGGCACAAGGGGAGTTTGCGAAGAGTCATAAGCAGCTGGTGGCAGCCAAATCTAGCTGAAGATACCTCAGCTCGTAACCGACAGCTGCTCCAGCGCCGCCAGCCCCGCTAATGGGGCTGTCTCGGCGCGTAGCACACACCGCCCCAAGCGCCAGGCGATAAAACCAGCGGCTAGGGTCGCTTCGCGCTCAGGGGTTGACCAGCCGCCCTCAGGGCCGGACAGTAGCGCCACTGGCTGTGGTGGGAGCGGCGTGGTATGTGGCGCCCCCAGAGGGCACAGCAACAGTCGCCGCTCTGCCGTCACCTGACTCAGCCACTCCGTCAGTGGTACCGGGCTGTGCAATGTGGGCAACACCGTGCGCCCGCTCTGCTCGCAGGCGTGGATAATTTGTCGATGCCAGCGCTCTAAGCGCGCGCTCAGCTCGCCTCTAGGCTGTGTGGCGCTGTGCTCACAATGCAGCAAGTGCAATTCCCCGACCCCCAATTCTGTTGCTTTGGGGATTAGAAAATCCATGCGTGTGCCGCGCAAAATCGGGCAGGCCAGCTGCACTCGGCACGGAGGCTCCCGAGTGACCTCATTACACTGACCGACTTCGACTTCAACGAGGGAGCCTCGGTCGCCAACGCTGAGTACACGGGCGTTGTGTTCGCTCCCTTGACCGTTGAACAAGATCAATGCATCTCCACCACGCCGACGTAACACGAGGCTCAGATGGCGAGCCGCATCACTTTCTAGTTTCAGCCGAGCGCCATGGCTCAGCGTCTGTGTCGTGTAGATTCTCGGGCAACGCACGCTCTGCCACGGCCTCCTCTTATGTCTTAGCGGTGTGTGAGCCGTGCCTACTCAGCCTGTGCCCCAGCAACCCAGCTGTTGGCAGATAGCGGTGCTGGCATCGGCGCGATTCAAAGTATAGAAATGTAGCCCTGGTGCGCCGCCGTCGAGCAGGCGTTGGCACAATCTGGTGACGAAAGTCTCGCAGAAAGTGGCACAGGCCTTGGGGTCGTCGCTGTAGTATTCCAACTGGGCGCACAACCAGCGCGGTATTTCGGCTCCGCAGTGTTCAGCAAAACGAGACAGCTGTTCTGGGTTGTGCAACGGCATGATGCCCGGGCGGATTTGTTGCTCAATACCGAGTTTGTGCACTGCGTCACGGAAATAAAAATAGGCATCTGCGTTGAAAAAAAACTGAGTGATCATCAGGTCGGCTCCCGCTGCCATTTTCTGCTGTAAAGAAAGCAGATCCTTGCCAAGATTGAGGTGGGGGGCATAGTACGGGTGGCACTCTGGATAGGCGGCGACGGCGATGCGGAAATGATCCGCTGAGTGTTCTCGGATGAAGCGCACCAGCTCCTCAGCGGAGTTCTGCATCGGCCCGCGCCCCGCTATTGGTGCATCTCCGCGCAACGCCACCAGATCGCGCACCCCGAGGCTACGGTAATTTTTGAGCAGATCTGAGATGCGCTCGTGCTCTGCTTCACCGGAGCTGAACGACAGGTGCGGAGCGACCCGGTGCCCGGCATCAAGAATCTTCTTCACGGTGTTGTGGGTACCCTCGAAGGTGCTACCGCCAGCCCCGTAGGTTACCGAAAACAGTTCGGGTTCAAAAGCCGCCAGCGATTTTTGTGTCGCCGCCAAAGTGCGTGCGCCCTCGGAGTTGCGCGGTGGAAAGAACTCGAAGCTCAGCGGGAGTTTGTTCCCGCCCCCCTCAGTACTTGTAGGCATTGTTTTTGAACGGCCCGTCGACTGGAACAGCGAGGTAACGGCACTGCTCATCGCTGAGCTGCGTGAGCACTCCACTAAAGCCCTCCACCATATGCCGAGCAACCTCCTCGTCCAGCTGCTGTGGCAACACTTCGAGCCGCAATAGCGATGGCTGCTCGTCGGCCGGGAGATCGGCGTAGCCTTGCTTGAACAGATGGATCTGTGCCAGCAATTGGTTGGCAAAGGAGCCGTCCATAATGCGCGAAGGGTGGCCGGTGGCATTGCCTAGATTAGCGAGCCGACCCTCTGACAACAGTAGCAGAAAATCGTTGCTATCCGCGCTACGATAGATGCGGTGTACCTGAGGTTTGAGCTCCTCCCAGCGCCAATTTTCGCGCATGAACGCGACATCGATTTCGTTATCGAAATGGCCGATGTTGCATACTACGGCATAGGGTTTGAGTGCGGCCAGCACTAGCTGGTCGCAGACATTTAAATTGCCGGTGGCGGTCACCAACAAGTCGGTGTGGCTGAGCAATGCGCAATCAATACAGTCATTACGCCCGGTATTAATTCCGTTGATATAGGGGGACACCACCTCGTAACCATCCATGCAGGCCTGCATGGCGCAGATCGGATCCACTTCACTAATGCGCACCACTGCGCCCTCTTGGCGCAGTGATTGGGCGGCTCCCTTGCCGACATCTCCATAGCCTATGACCAGAGCGCGCTTGCTGGCCAGCAGGTGGTCGGTAGCGCGCTTGATCGCATCGCTGAGTCCGTGACGGCTACCGTAGCGGTTGTCGTTTTTGGATTTGGTGACCGAGTCGTTGACATTGATTGCTGGCACCCGCAGCTTGTTCTGCGCCAACATCTGCTCTAGGCGATGCACACCAGTGGTGGTCTCTTCGCTAATTCCATGGATACCATTGAGTAGATCGGGGAAGCGGGTGTGCAATATTTCTGTCAAATCTCCGCCATCGTCCAGCACCATGTTGGCCGCCCAGGGCTGGCCATTGCGCAAAATAGTTTGCTCAATACACCACAGGTACTCTTCCTCGGTCTCGCCCTTCCAAGCGAAGACTGGCACACCGCTGGCGGCCAGAGCAGCAGCGGCATGATCTTGGGTCGAATAAATATTGCAGGATGACCAGCGCAGCTCGGCACCCAGAGCGGCCAAGCTCTCGACCAAAACGGCGGTTTGCACTGTCATATGGATGCATCCGATGATACGGGCACCAGCCAGCGGCCGTTCGGCGCGATAGCGCTCGCGCAACGACATCAGCGCTGGCATTTCGGTATCGGCCAGCTCGATTTCACGCCGCCCCCAATCGGCCAGCGATAGGTCGGCGACGCGGTAGTCTACGGTGGCGTTCATCGTCCGCTACCCGTGGCGCGATCCATGGGCATACCGGCGGCGTTGGCCAGCGTCGCAGCTGGCGTGGTGTCTTCCCACGGTAGCTGTAATTCTGGGCGACCGAAGTGGCCGTAAGCCGCCACGGGTTGGTAGCGTTGTTGCTTCAAGTTCAGTGCCTGTGACAGTGCGGCTGGACGCAGTGAAAAATGCTCGCGCACCAAGGCCGTCAGTCGGTCGTCTGGCAGTTGGCCAGTACCGAAGCTGTCCACCGCCACTGCCACCGGCTCTGCCACCCCAATGGCATAGGACAATTGCACCTCGCAACGGTGAGCGAGCCCGGCGGCGACCACATTGCAGGCAGCATAGCGCGCGACATAGGCGGCGGAGCGATCGACCTTGGAGGGGTCTTTGCCGGAGAAGGCACCACCGCCATGTCGCGCCATGCCGCCGTAGGTGTCGACGATAATTTTGCGACCGGTCAGGCCACAGTCACCCATTGGTCCGCCGATGACAAAACGGCCGGTTGGGTTGATGTGGTATTGGGTGTCGGTGTTGAGCCACTCCGCTGGCAACACGGGGGCGATGATCTGCTCGCGCACAGCGATACGCAGCTCCTCAATGCCGATCTCTGGGTCGTGTTGCGTAGACAGCACCACGGCTTCAATCGCCACTGGGACACCGCGCTCGTAGCGCACACTGACTTGGCTTTTTGCATCTGGACGCAACCAAGCCAAGGTGCCGTTGCGGCGGCACTCGGCTTGGCGGCGCACCAGAGCGTGGGCGTAATGAATGGGGGCGGGCATCAACGACTTAGTCTCGTCGCTGGCGTAGCCGAACATCATGCCTTGATCGCCAGCACCTTGATCTTTGTTCCTTTGTGTGTCGGCATCAACGCCGAGGGCGATGTCGGCAGACTGTGCGCCGAGGAAGTTCAAAATACGGCATTGTTGGCCATCCAAGCCCACGGTCTCGTTGTCATAGCCGATGTGCGTCACGGTGTTGCGTACCACCGTCTCCAGCGCCTCGGTGCTTATATCGGCATCGCTACGCAACTCGCCAGCGATGACCACAACATCAGTTTTTACCAGAGTTTCCAGTGCGGCACGCGAATCTGGATCGCCAGTCAAAAGGTGATCCAATAGGGCATCGGAAATCTGGTCAGCGACTTTATCTGGGTGCCCTTCGGAGACCGATTCCGAGGTGAATAATCTGCTGTGCTGATGGTTGTTTGGCATGGTGCTCAGGGTCTTGGGGGGCTGGGTTCAATACTAAATATCTCACGCAAACTCTCTACGGTGTTGCAACGATCATTATGGCGCAAGGAACGTTATAGGTAAGCGCAGAGGGCGACCTTAGGTAATCGCCATCTTGAACATTAGTATATTATTTGATTGTCAGCCTCTTCGCAGGGTAGGTAGCCCAGCACTCCGCCGATGCCTACGCAAATTGCTAAGCGCAAACGCAAGTCCGCACCGTCTAACAGCGACCTTGCGGGGTGTGTACGTCCGCCAGTTGAACCAGGTCACTTCGAGCTGAGCAATGCCATCCGCGTATTGTCGATGGATGCCGTACAGCAAGCGCGTAGCGGTCACCCCGGCATGCCGATGGGAATGGCCGATATTGCCACGGTGCTGTGGCGCGAGTTTCTGTGCCATGACCCAGCACAGCCACAGTGGGGCAACCGCGATCGCTTCGTGCTCTCCAATGGCCACGGCTCAATGTTGCTTTATTCCCTGTTGCACCTGAGCGGCTATGACCTGTCGATGGAGGAGCTGCGCCATTTCCGTCAACTGGGGCAGCGCACTCCCGGCCATCCGGAATACGGCGTGACGCCAGGTGTGGAGACCACCACCGGCCCGTTGGGGCAGGGCTTGGCCAATGCCGTTGGCATGGCCTTGGCCGAGCAGCTGATGGCCGCCAAGTTCAACCGTGCGCGCTTCCCGATTATCGACCACTACACCTATGTCTTTTTAGGCGATGGTTGCCAGATGGAGGGCATCTCGCACGAGGTGGCTTCATTGGCGGGACGGTGGGGCCTCGGCAAATTAATCGCCTTTTATGATGACAATGGCATCTCTATTGACGGCTGTGTGCGCGGCTGGCTCTCAGATGACACACCAATGCGCTTTCGTGCCTACGGCTGGCATGTGGTGGATGAAGTAGATGGGCACGACCCACAGGCCATCCGTGAAGCAATACGCGAGGCGCGCCAACAAAGTAATGCGCCGAGCCTGCTTTGTTGCAAGACGGTGATCGGTCGTGGAGCCCCTAACAAGCAGGGTTCTGCAGCCACTCATGGGGGGCCGTTGGGCGAGGGCGAGGTGGCGGCGACACGCGAAGCTTTGGGTTGGAATGAGCCGCCATTCGTTGTGCCCAAGGCCATTGGACAGGCCTGGTCGGCCACGCAACAAGGGCGTGCGTTGAGAGAGCGGTGGGAGACCCTGTTGGCGAACTATGCCAAAAAGTTTCCGTTGTTGCACAGCGAGCTGTTGCGCCGCCAGCAAGGCGAGTTACCCAAGGGATTCGCCGCTGATGCAGATGAGTTCATTGAGCAGTGCCAGCGGGATGGCACTGCCATCGCCACGCGTCAAGCCTCGGGACAGTGCTTGGAGCGCTATGGCCCGCTGTTGCCCGAGCTGATCGGTGGCTCGGCCGATCTCAGCCCCTCGAATAATACCCGCTGGTCTGGTAGCCACATCATTACCAACGATGAAGCAGCGGGTAATTACATTCATTTTGGTGCACGGGAATTTGCCATGACGACGATCATGAATGGGCTCGCATTGCACGGTGGTTTTCTACCCTATGGCGGCACCTTTTTGGTCTTCTTGGACTACAGCCGTAGCGCCGTTCGTATGGCGGCGCTCATGGGCTGCCGTTGCGTTTTGATCTACACTCACGATTCCGTGGCTCTGGGTGAGGATGGCCCGACGCACCAGCCAGTTGAGCATTTGTCCATGCTGCGTTTGACTCCCAATGTATCGGTGTGGCGCCCCTGCGATACGGTTGAGACGGCGGTTGCGTGGCGCGCGGCTATAGAGCGCTCCGATGGGCCGACCGCATTGGTGCTGAGCCGACAGGCGCTACCCTTGCAAATGCGCGCTCCCGACCAAGTGGCCACGGTGTCTCGGGGTGCTTACATTCTCTGGGAGCCGCCGGGGGAGGAGCCGCTGGAGGCGCTGATTATCGCCACGGGTTCGGAAGTCGAGCTAGCTATCGTTGCCGCCCAAGCGCTAGCTAATAGCAAACGGTCGCGGCGTGTGCGTGTTGTCTCCATGCCCTCAATGGATGTCTTTGAGCGCCAAGACAAAGAGTACCGGCAAGCGGTGCTACCACCTGCCATCACCCGTCGCTTGGCTATTGAGGCTGGCAGTAGTGGCATGTGGCATAAATATGTCGGCGACCGCGGGCGCATTATCGCCCTTGACAGCTTTGGGGCCTCTGGACCCGGGGGGGCGGTGTTGGCGCACTTTGGTTTTAGTAGCAAACAGGTTACGGCGCAATTGCGTCAGCTGTTGAAGGCTGGTTGAATAGGGTCGGTGTGTGCCGCCGGTACGGCGGTACGGCAGCTTGCCGGGGATTTTGCCCCGTCCTGCAACGGCATTTCTGATGTCTGGTGTCCCGGTGCGCATTGCTATTAGTGGCTACGGGCGTATCGGGCGCTGTGTGTTGCGGGCGCTGTACGAGCACGCTCACCGCGAGGCGCTGCAAATCGTGGCAATCAACGAGCCAGCGGCGGCGGCCACCGCTACGGCTATGGCGCAGTTGACGCGTCACGACTCCATACACGGACGCTTTGCCGCTCAGGTTGATGTTGGCAGTGCCGATCAGCTACACATAGACGGCGATGCTATCCAGCTGTGCCGCGAGAGGCAAGCGGAGCATCTGCCGTGGGCTGAATTGGGGGTCGAGCTAGTGCTCGATTGTAGCGGTCAGCCAGCGCGAATGGACACGCTCGGCGCGCATTTGACGGCGGGAGCCCAGCGGCTACTGTTATCGCAGCCCGGCGCGTCCGAGCTGCCAGCCATCGTCCTTGGGGTCAATGGCGAGGCATTGGCTACGGCTGGTGCTATCGTGTCTTGCGCTTCCTGCACGACTCATGCAGCGGCCCCAGTGATAGATGTAGTAGACCGCGCACTGGGTGTGGAGCAGGGGTTGATCACCACGTTGCATGCGGCGATGAATGACCAGCCAGTACTCGATGCCTACCGCGACGCGCAAGATCTGCGCAAAAATCGCGCCAGCGCCTCGTTGTTGCCAGTACACACAGGCTTAGCGCAAGGCTTAGGCAGAGTGTTGCCCCAGCTGGCTGGGCGCTTTGTGGGTACGGCCATGCGCCTGCCAGTGTTACATGCCTCGGCCATGGATATTGTGTTACAGCTGAGCCGTCCCACCGATGTTGAGAGTATCAAACAACTGTTTATGACAGCGGCACATGGGGAGCTCTCCAGAATCTTAGGTTACAGCGAAGAGCCGCTGGCCTCTATTGATTGTTGTCATCGTATCCACTCTGGTATTGTCGATGCATCTCAGCTACAAGTGGCAGGAGGCAAACTGCTGAAATTGTTGCTGTGGTTCGACAGTGAGTGGAGCTATGCCAACCGGATGTTGGAATTGGCGCGTGCCATGACCGATACCCGTGACACCCCCTTCTTATAGTCCCCCTAGTCATGCGCCAGCTTAGCGAGTTGCCGCTGGATGGCAAGGTTCTGTTGATCCGTGTGGATTTCAATGTGCCATTGGACAGCGGTGGGGTGATACGTTCTGCAGCACGCATTGAGGCGGTGTTGCCCACCTTGCACAGGATCTTGGCGGAGGGAGCTGGCGTATTGTTGATGTCGCATTTAGGGCGGCCACAACCCGATGCCCTGCCCGCCGATAACGCGGCCTTCAGTCTCGCCCCAGTGGCACGGCGGCTGAGCCAGCTGCTGGCGCTGGATGTACCGCTGGTGGCGCACACCGAGATGGATACTTGGCGCTGTGCGCCGGGTACAGTCGCGCTACTAGAAAATGTGCGCTTCCTACGGGGTGAGACCGACAACGACCCAATGCTGGCGCGTCGACTTGCAGCGCTGGGAGACATCTTTGTCATGGAGGCCTTCGCCACCGCCCACCGCGCTCATGCCTCGACCTGTGGCATCGTAGATCACGCTCCCATGGCCTGTGCCGGACCGTTGTTGGTGGCGGAAATGGCGGCTCTAGAGCACGCCTTCAGCGCACCGGCCAAGCCAGTGGTGGCGGTGGTCGGTGGTGCTAAGATCTCAACCAAGCTGGCGGTGTTGCGACGGCTGGCCACCAAGGTTGATAGGTTGATCGTCGGTGGCGGCATCGCCAACACTTTTCTAGCCGCCGCCGGGCATCAAGTCGGACGCTCGCTGTTCGAGGCTGAGCAGGTGGCTGAAGCGCACTCTTTGGCGGCGCTCCTTGGTGACAAATTGCTATTGCCTGAGGATGTGGTGGTGGCGGGGGCGGGCGCTGTGCAGGGGACAGCTCGCACTTGTGGGGTGTCGGAACTTGCTCCACAAGAGGCCATCTACGATTTTGGCATCCGTAGCGCAACGCAGGTGGCTGACTTGGTTGCTACGGCGGGGACTTTGATTTGGAATGGACCCTTGGGTCGCTTTGAGGATCCTGCCTTCAGCGGTGCCACCCGGGTCTTGGCACAGGCTGCCGCCGACTGTAGGGGCTTCACTTTGGCGGGTGGTGGCGACACGCTAGCTGCCATCGAATTGTGTGGTGTTGCCGGGCGGCTGTCCTATACATCCACTGGGGGCGGAGCTTTCCTACACTTCGCCGAAGGGCGCGAGTTGCCCGGTGTGGCGGTGCTGGACAGAGCTGCACTAAAGGATGGGTCATCCTTGACAGCGATGGAGTGATTTGGGGAATGTCTGAATAATGTTCTCTACCGATTTTCCAGTCGCCATAAATCGCAGGCTTGCAGTATATAGTTAGGATCTGTTGTCTGCCATCAGGTTTTCATTAGATTTTTTCTTATGAGCGACCCTATTCTTATCACTGGTGCTAGCGGCTTGGTCGGTACGGCGCTGGCACACTATTTGAGCGAGCGTGGCACACAGGTGCGTAGCTTTGATCTCAGGGATGGTCAGGATGTGTGTGAGAGGGAGGCGCTTAGCGATGCAGTCGATGGCTGTCGTGGCGTGGTGCATTTGGCTGCAGTTTCGCGGGTGGTTTGGGGAGAGCAACAACCTCAAAGGTGTCGTGAGACCAATGTGGAGGGTACCCGCAATGTAATTGATGTAGCGCACTCGGCGGCTGGCGAGCCTTGGGTACTGATGGGGAGTAGCCGCGAGGTCTATGGACAGCCCAACCACATGCCAGTCACCGAGGATGAGCCATTGCGTCCTATCAATGTCTACGGTCGTAGCAAGGTCGGTGGCGAGCAGCTGATGGCCGAGGCGCGCACCTCTGGACAGTGCGTAGCGGTGGTACGGCTGTCCAATGTTTATGGGCACGTGGAGGATCATCCCGATCGCGTGATACCAGCGTTTATTCGTGCCGCCGTGGGCAATGAACCACTTTCCGTGGAAGGTTCGGGGCATGTCTTTGATTTTTCCCATCTCGGCGATGTAGTGCGTGGCTTGGGCTCCTGTATTGAGCGCTTAGATGACGGTGTTGAATTGCCGCCCATCCATCTGGTGAGCGGCGTGCCGACGACGCTGGGCGAACTGGCCGCACTGGTAGTGGAGTTGGCCAATTCCGATGCGGCGGTTACCGAAGCCCCGCCACGCGACTTCGATGTCTCGACGTTCTATGGCAATCCATCGCGCGCCAAGGCGTTGCTCAATTGGCAGGTGGAAATCTCGCTACGCGAGGGCATCCGCCGCTTGATCAAAGATTTTCAAGTGCACCTGCTCGGCTAAGGTTGGCGCACTCCGCAATACGCATCGTTTCTAGTTGCGCGCCCGACAGGATTCGAACCTGTGACCTTCGGCTTCGGAGGCCGACACTCTATCCAGCTGAGCTACGGGCGCGTGTTGCCTATTCTAGTCGCGGGGGCACTTGAGGCTGTGGTGACCAGTGGGCTTGTTCAGGGGTAGGACATCGCTGTCGCCCGGTAGTGCTAAGAGTCAGCAGAAGCGGTTCAGCACGGTGTTGAGATGGCGGTACCCGAGGGCGGTGGCTACTAGGCGTTGTGGGTTGGTTCCCAGCAGTCCGTCAGCGCGTGCTTGGGCCAGCGTCGGTGCGATGTAGCTTAGTGGCAGACCCGTTCGTTCGGTGAATTGTGTGGCGGCGACTCCGGCGCGTAGGCGCAGGGCATTCATCAGGTATTCCAGCGGTAAGTCGGCGGTGGCGGGAGTCCACTCGCGTCCCCGCTGGGAGCGCCCTGCCGTAGCGTATAGGCGCAGGTAGTCGGCGGGGTGAGGCAGCTTTTCACTGCGGCGCACGACACCACGCTCTGAAGATTTGCCATGTGCGCCAACACCGATGCCAAGGTAGTCGCCAAAGTGCCAGTAATTGAGGTTATGTTGTGCCTCGCCACCGGGTTGGGCAAAAGCAGAAGTCTCATAGCGGTGCAGGCCCGCGGCGGCTAGTAGCGCCTCGCCCTCCTCCTGCACCTCGGCGATTTGGTCATCGTTTGGCAACGGTGGCGGGCGGTGGTGGAAAGCGGTGCCGGGCTCCAGTGTCAATTGGTACCAAGAGATGTGCTCTGGTGCTGCCGCCAGCGCGGTGCGCAGTGAAGCCAGGGCGGCGGTGGGCGGCTGAGCTGGCAGGCCATGCATCAGATCTAAATTGAGCCGCTGGAAGCCCGCCGCGCTGGCGGCGCGTACTGCCGAGTGCGCCTGCGCAGCATTGTGGCGGCGACCTAGCGCGGTCAGCGCGGCGGTATCGAAACTTTGGATGCCCAGCGACAGGCGATTGACACCGGCGGCGCGGTAGCCAGCGAAGCGCCGCTGTTCGGCACTGGCCGGATTGGCCTCCAGTGTGATCTCCATCTCTGGTGGGCAATGTAGGCATTTCGCCACCGCTTCGAGCAGGCGACCGATGGCCTGTGCCGAGAACAGGCTCGGTGTGCCGCCGCCGATGAATATTGAGCACAGGGGGCGACCAGCGGCGCGGTGCCGCTCATCGTCCAGGTCGCTGAGCAGTGCCGTCACATAGTCGTCTTCGGGTAATGCATCGCGGGTGGTGTGGGAGTTGAAATCACAGTATGGACATTTGGATTCGCACCACGGGATATGGATATACAGCGACAGCGGCAGTGTCGCGATAGGCTGTGGCGTTGGCAGGCGAGGAGCTGTTGGAGGCACGGTGATCAGGGGAGCCGCCAGCGGGCGTGGCGGGGCAGTGGCGCTCTTCATATGGGGCTGGAGTCGTTGTTTTGTGGCCACCCGGCATGTAGTTGCGTGAGCAGTGAGCGCAGAGCTTGACCGCGATGGCTGAGCTGTTGTTTGTCTGCAAATGACAGCTCAGCAGAGCTGTTGGCGCCGCCATCGGGTGCGAACAGCGGGTCGTAGCCGAAGCCTCCTGCGCCCTTGGGTGTTGTCAAGATGCGCCCATCCCATCGGCCTTGAGCGAGTAGCGGTTGCGGGTCATCGGCGTTGCACACTAAGGCGATGACGCAGCGGAAACAGGCATCGCGTTGTGCGGGAGGCAGACCCTCCAGTGCTTCCAGTAATTTGCGGTTGTTGGCGGCATCATCAGCGCACTCGCCAGCGTAGCGCGCTGAATGTATCCCCGGCGCACCGCCCAGTGCGGCCACCTCTAGACCAGAATCGTCGGCCAGAGCGGGCAGGCCGGTGACCCGTGCAGCGTGGTACGCCTTGAGCAGGGCATTGGAGGCAAAATCAGCGCCGTTCTCCTCGGCGGGCTCCACCCCGAATGCCGCTTGGGGGGAGAGCTGCCACCCCAGCGGTGCCAGCAACACCTCTAGCTCACGCAGTTTGCCAGCGTTACTACTAGCCAATACTAGAGGGCGTGTGTGGTTCATATCTACGAGCCGGATACGGAAGTAGTGCGGGGGTGTCTTTATAGTAGGCTATGCGACTGTAGTTCCCAAAGCTGCCGTGGCTTCCTGTGGGTTACGGTGTGGTACATTCAGTCCCAGTGGTGGCGTGCAACGTACGCTTATCGGCATTTATGCATGGGCGGTGTGTTTTGTCGCCTTGGTTGCCTTTTCTATCACGCTGGACATGGTGATCTACGACTAATGACAGTCGTGGCACAGCCTCTCAGTAGTGGCTCACTACAGCGTTGTTTAGCTCAGATTGGCTTGGCTCGAGAAATAGCGCCAGCCAGCGGTTGATGCCCCGCGCTCTGGGTAGCCAAACCGATTATCGTCATCGCCGATCGCTTCTCTCCTGAACAAGATTTTCTATCTACCTGTACCAACCCTAAGTTTCACTGTCCGGACGGATAAACTGGTTTTCACCATTCTCTGCTATGGCCTCTGCACGTTCAGCCATCTCTTGTAGAGTCCATTCCTGTTTCCCGATTGAATTCACTGAAATTTCCTTGATTGTGTAGCTAGTCTGTATTCAATTTCACAAAAAGATTTTTGTTGACATGCTGGCGCTCCTTCCTACCCCAACCGCGCCTGTCCGCCATCCAGTAGTAGGGATTGGCCGGTGATGTAACGGGCATCGTCGCCGCACAGGAAAGCTACTGCACGACCGATGTCTAGCTCGCAGTCGCCGACGCGACCCAGCGGCACGGTAGCAAGGAAAGCTTGCGACTCTTTGGGACGGTTCTCGCACCACCATTCCATGCCCGGAGACATCGCCAAAGGCAGGACACAGTTGGCGCGGATGCCCTGCCCTCCCCATTCGTTGGCGGCGGCGCGGGTCAGGGCGCGGACAGCCTCTTTGGTGGCGGCGTAAACCCCGTAGGTGGCGGTGTCCCAGCGCAGTGCTGACGAAGATCCCAAGTTGATGATGGCGGCGTGCTTGCTTTCGCAGAGCGCTGGATAGGCGGCCTTCATGAAGCGGAAAGTGGCCAGCGGACCAGTACCCATGCCAATGTCCCACAATTTGTCGTCCACTTCCAGTAGGCGACCTAGCGGCACACTGTGGGCATTGTTGACTAGGATGTCTAAGCCATTCAGCCGTGCTATCGTTTCTTTCACGCAGGCCTGCACCTGCTCGCCGTCTCCGACATCGCAGACCAGTGGTGTCGCTGTGCCGCCGCGCCCCACGATCTCCTCGCAACAATCGATTAGTTTGCTTTCGGTGCGTCCGGCGATGACTAAGCGCGCTCCGGAGGCTGCCAGTGCCAGCGCAATACCGCGCCCCACTCCCTGCCCCGCCCCGGTGACCAGCGCGCGGCGACCCTCAAGGCGCGCCGCTGGCTCCAGTGTTGCTGCGTCTGCCATCAGGCAGGTGCTTCTTCGCTCAGCCCTGTTGCATGCCGCGCCGCCAAGTAGCCGAAGACCATCGCAGGTCCTAGGGTCGAGCCGGGACCGGGATAACTCGGTAGCAGAGCCGCTGTGCAGTTGCCAGTGGCGTAGAGCCCGGCGATCGGTGTCTCGTCACTGTCATCGCGCAATACCCGACCATGGGCATCAATGACGAGACCACCAGCGGTACCCATCTCGCCGGGATACATCGCCATCGCATAAAAGGGCGGTTGGCGTAACGGGCCAAGACAGGGGTTTTTGAAGCGGGGGTCGCCGTAGTAGCGGTCGTAATCGTTATCGCCACGCTGGAAGTCCAAGTCCTTGCCCTCTTCGGCGTAGCTGTTGACTTTAGCGCTCGTCTCTAACAAGCCGATCTTGTCGACACTGATCTTCTGCGCCAGCCCCTCTAGAGTTTTGGCTTTGGTGAGGAAGGATTGGGTCCACCAGCTACGAGGCACCATCCAATCTGGGAACAACTTCGCCTGTGGCAATGGCCCGCAGGGGCGCTCGCGGCGGAAATCAGAGTCGAAGATCATGTAGCAGGGCACACAGGGGTTACCGTTTTTGTACTCCCGGAACAGATCTTCGACAAAGCCGACATAGTTCTGCGACTCATTGCTAAAGCGCTCACCTTTCTGGTTCACGGTGTAGTTTCCGGGCATGGATTTTTCGACCATCATCAGATGTGCCTTTTCGCGGCCGGGGATGACGCAGGTGGTGGTCCACCAGCCCCAATCCATCTGCGAGGTGGCGGCACCGAGCTGTTGTGCGGCGACAATGGCATCGCCGGTGTTGTGCATATTGGCTGCGCTCCACTCGGTGTTAGTGGGGTGGGGGAGGTATTTCTCGCGTAGCTCGGCGTTGCGCTCAAAGCCGCCAGCGGCGAGGATGACTCCCTTGGTAGCACCAATGCGCACCGTGCCCTGACCAGGTTTCTCGGCCACCACGCCGCTCACGCGCCCGCTGTCATCGACGATTAGCTCGCTCAGCGCGCAATTGAGCCACAGCGGCACATTGAGATCGCGCATCGCAAGACGCAGGCGAGCGATACCCGCGTTGCCCATGGTCAAGCGGCGGTCGCGCGTCGAGCGCCACCGCATGCGAATATCCGACATATACTCCCATACGCGCCTAGCCATCATCGACTTCCAGCCCGGCAATCCGCCGAGTAACACCTGCCCTTCCACCTGCGTGAAAGTGATTCCGCCGGGCAGGTGGGTTTGCGGATGCTGTTTGCGCAGCTGCCATAGCTCCTTGCCCAGCAACAGGCCGTCAAGTATCTCTGGCTCCATTGAGCGGTTGCCGGAGCGTCCGCCGGGGTCGGCGGGGAAGTAGTCGGGGTAGTGCTGCAAGTTGACATAGCGCACCCAGTCAGTATTTTCGTGCAGATAGTCGATCATGCGCGGTCCCTCGCGCACATAGACATCGATCAGCTCCTCACGCACCTCTGGGCGGGCTACATGGCGGATATAGGTGGTGGCTTCTTCGGGTGAATCGTCGGCTCCGGCGGCTTTGGCGTAGCGATTGTTGGGGATCCACACGCCGCCGCCTGAGGTGGCGCTGGTGCCGCCGTACTGGTCACTTTTCTCAATGACCAAGGTGCGTGCACCGGTCTTGGCAGCGCAGATAGCCGCCGTCATTGCACCATTGCCGCTACCGACGACGACGATATCGTATTCATGATCATAGGTCTGCGCCATAGGGAAATCCTCCAAAAAACAGCTGGCCAGAAAATTCAGTTGCATACTACCACACAGTAGAGCAATTGCGGTAGTTGTATGGATGAAATCAGGTGTCTAGCCAGCCGATGATGCGCTGGGTGCTGGCCGCCCCCTATAAGACCTTCTAAATTGCGGTGGTGTCGAGAGGGGCTTGGGTTGCTGGCAACGGCTTGGTGAGTTTCCCTTATGCCATTACAATATCCCCATCGGTGCGTCTATAACGCGCCGCTACGCCCCCACCTAATGCAACAGAGCACAACATCTGCTGGTCAGCGTCGGCGCGAGGCACGCCAACAGGGCACCCGCATCGCGGAGGTGTTGCACGAGGCACAGCCTTATTTGCGTCCGTTGATCGGCCGCCCATTGGTACTCAAGCTGGGCGGTAGCACTTTGGTAGGCAAAGGGCTGCTGCAACGTTTCGCCGACGACATTGTGCTATTGCAAGCTGTTGGCGCACAGCCACTCATCGTGCATGGCGGCGGCCCGCATATCACTGCTCTGTTGCGCGAGCGTGGGTTGTCGAGCCACTTTGTCAATGGTTTGCGGGTGACCCCGCCCGAGGTGATGGATGTAGTGGCCGAAGCGCTGGGCAATGTCAACGATCAAGTCGTGGCGGCCCTCACCGAGGCTGGGGCGACTCCCCGCGCTTGGTGTGGCGGCTCCGACAGTCCTTTGCAGGCCGAATTTCTGGAGCGGGAGAAGCTGGGGCGGGTAGGGCGTCTGCGCTCGGTGGAGACCGGGGCGATTGAGGCGGCGTTGGCCGCCGCTCAGATCCCGGTCATCGCCCCATTGGGTTTAGCGGCAGATGATCCTGCTGGCGGGCTTTTTAACATCAACGCCGATACGGTTGCGGCACAAGTTGCGGGAGCTTTGGGAGCTATCAAACTGATTCTGTTGACTGATGTCGAAGGGGTGCGATCTGCCGATGGCGAGCTGTTGGCGGGACTCACATCGGAGCAGGCTCGTGAGTTGATCGCCTCAGGGGTGGTGGAGGGCGGCATGTTGCCCAAGTTGGAGAGCGCTCTCAAGGCCACCACTACTGGTGTGCCCCGCGCCCACATCATTGATGCACGCGTAGCGCATGCAACGCTGATTGAGCTCTGCACCGACCGCGGCATCGGCACACTGATTGAGGTCAAGGAGGCGGAATAGCCAGCTTGTCGGTGGACTATGCCACCGTCGCGGAGCTCTTCTGAAAGACTGATTTATTGACCGCTCAGAGCAGATAGCAGGTCAGCGGTGTATTACGAGCTGACGACCCAAGGTGAAATCTTCAGTCTCTGGCAGCTGCATAATCCACAGAGTGCATTCTTTAGGACTTCCTAAAAAGACTGCTCACTCGGGCGATTGGCGAGGCGGCAGAGCACCTTCATGCAGACGCGACTAAGCTGCTGTCTAGCCCTTCAAAATCCGAGCGGCGGGCAATGCTGACGACGGTGTTGACCCAGCCCTCGTCTACCAATTCTTTACGCGCAAGGCTACCGTTTGGCCCCGGCTCCTCGCGGTCGAGAGCCACCAGTAGTGCCACCACTTTTGCACCGGCATCCCGTAGTCGTGTTGCGGCCTGACGGGTGGCAGTGCCCGCAGTGAGCACATCGTCGATGATGACCACCCGGCGGTCTTTTAGATCGGCACCGACCAACTGCCCACCTTCACCGTGGCCTTTTTCCTGCTTGCGATCGTAGCTCCAAGCCAAGTCACGATCGTGCGAGGTGGCCAATATCTGCGCTGTTGCCGCCACCAGAGGAATGCCCTTATAGGCCGGTCCGAACAGCGCGTCTACGGGCGAACCAGCGCTTTCTAGAGAGAGCAGCTCAGCGGCGAAGGCGCGGCCAACCAGCGTCAGATCACCGCCCTGGCACAACCGCCCGATATCGAAGAAGAAATCGCTACGGCGACCGGATTTCAGCGTGAAGTCTCCGTACCGCCACGCCTTGCGCTCCACTGCACGGTGCAGGAACGCAGCTCGATTTTCCGTTATTGTTTTTGCTACTGGCGTTCCGTTCACGCTATGTGATACGGTCACGTGGCCAGTGTTCGTTGACAGGGTTGACGAGAGGCAGCTCTGGGTGGGCAGAGCATTTAAACTCCGGCTGCTGCATTCCTGATTCTCAACCTTTCCCTATAATTCATGTCTAGTTTACCTTACTACGAACTGGTCAATCCATCAGGCTTTTACTAGAATAACTGCCAGCACCCGCTCCGCTATTGATACCACTGTGCCACCTACTACGCCGCCAATTTCCGACACACGCAACGCTCTGTATACGATTTCCGGCCCCTCTGGGGTCGGCAAATCCAGCTTAGTGGCAGCGCTGGTGCGTGACCAAGAGCACATCGCGGTGTCAGTGTCCTACACCACGCGCCCACAGCGAGATGGTGAGGTCGAGGGGCACGACTACCACTTCATTGATGCACCGCGCTTTGAAGCGATGGCGGCGGCAGGGGAGTTCCTTGAGTGCGCCACGGTTTTCGGGAATCGCTACGGTAGCTCCCGCCAATGGGTTGAACAGATGCTGGCGAGAGGTCGTGATGTGTTGCTGGAGATCGACTGGCAGGGCGCTCTGCAAGTGCGCCAAGCCATGCCTCAGGGAGTGTGGGTCTTTATATTGCCGCCCCACTGCGCCGCGCTGGGCGCACGGCTCAGCGCACGCGGTAGCGAGGCCTTGGAACTGCGCGAGCGTCGCTTGGCGAGTGCGATGGATGATATGAGCCATGCCCACGAGGCCGACTATCTGATCGTCAACGAGCATTTCGAGCAGGCACTGGCAGATTTGCACCGTGTGCTGAGCGGCGGCATGCTGTTGCGCCGCTGTCAAGAGGCGCGCCATGCTGAGCTATTGCAACAGCTGTGTGGAGTGCAGGCGCAGTAATCCCAAGACTCCCCGCTGTTGCAGGCCAGCAAGAGTTGCCGCGCCGCCCAGACCGCAGGTGCCCCCTGCTACAAGGATGCTATAATTAATGCCCCCTTATAGCTTAGCAAGTCCTCCAAATGTGGGGCAGAGAGATCGACGATGGCGCGAATTACAGTAGAGGGTTGCTTAGTCCAACCTGACATGGACAATGCCTTCAATTTAGTATTGACTGCGGCCAAGCGGGCGCGGCAGTTGAGGGACGGAGGTGAGTCATTTGTCTCCGCCGAAGATGACAAGTTAACGGTGATTGCGTTGCGAGAAATTGAGGCTGGGCAAGTGACTACAAGTAGTGTGGAGAAATACGACGACCTCTCTAATGATAAATTGAGCAAATTTAGCGGTTTGGAGGAGCAGCCCGGCATTACTCCCATCGGCTTTGAGGAGGAAGAAGATGCTGAAGAGGCTGACGAAGAGATTGAGGCCAAGGTTGCAGTAGATGCAGATTCGGCTGAGGGCGCAGACGGTGCTAAACAGCAAGCTAGCGAAGTTCCCGCCACCGACTGAGCTCCGTCCTCTCGCTCCGCCGTCGTCGGCTGTTGGCGCGGCGCACGCTACGGATGAAGTAGACGCCGCTATCGCTCGCCTGAGCGCAACCCTAGACGACTATCTGTCGCCAGAGCAGGCGCAATGGGTGGCGCGAGCCGCCCGCTATGCAGCGCACGCCCATGAGGGTCAACGGCGTGAAAGCGGTGAACCTTACATCACACACCCGCTAGCGGTGGCGGGCATTCTGGCCGAAATGCACATGGATGCCGAGTGTATCACTGCCGGATTGCTCCACGATGTGCAGGAGGACTGTGGGGTGAAGCCCGCCGAGTTGCGCGAGCATTTCGGCGCGGCGGTGGCCGCGCTGGTTGATGGAGTCAGTAAACTCAATCAAATAGAAGGTCGCACCCGAGATGATCAACAGGCTGCCAATTTCCAGAAAATGATGTTGGCGATGGCGCAGGATATCCGCGTCATCCTACTCAAATTGGTCGATCGCCTCCACAACATCCGCACCATCAATGTCCTGCCGCGCGAGCGCCAACGGCGTATCGGTCGCGAGACGCTGTACTACTACGCGCCAATTGCCATGCGGTTGGGTATGGAGCAGATGCGTTGTGAGTTGGAGGATCGCGCTTTCCGCGCCCTCTACCCGATGCGCGCCCGACGTATTGCTGCGGCGGTAGACAAAGCGCGCGGCGGGCACCGGGAGCTGATCGCCGAAGTGCGCGACGAAATTGAGCACCGCCTGCGTGAAGAGGGGCTTGAAGCACATGTTGATGGCCGTGAAAAAAGCACCTATTCCATCTACGAAAAAGTGCGTCGGGGTACTACTTTTGCCGACCTGATGGATGTTTTCGGTTTTCGCGTGGTTGTCGACGAGGTGCACAATTGCTACCACGCGCTGGGCGTGGTACACAACTTGTACAAGCCCGTGCCGGGCAGTTTTGACGACTACATTGCCATTCCAAAAGCCAACGGTTATCAGTCGTTGCACACAGTATTGTTCGGTCGGCATCAAGTGCGGCTGGAGGTGCAGATTCGCACCCATGCGATGGATGACATGGCCGATCATGGTGTTGCCGCGCACTGGCTCTACAAGGTCAGCGCCAACAGTGTGGGTGCCAACGCCAGCCAACGGCGCTTGCGGCACTGGGTGCAGGGAATGCTAGAGCTGCAGCAACAGAGTGGCGATTCTCTGGAGTTTCTCGAACAATTGCGTGCAACGACTGATAACCGTTGGCTTTTGGAATGGCAATGTAGTCGTCAAAACTGCCCGGCACGGGCTT
>JABABF010000083.1 GCA_014238345.1 Gammaproteobacteria bacterium | reverse complement strand
TATTTCCAGCGGCGAGGGCAGGCACCGCAACGCCCGTTGTACACAGCGGTGTATCAGTGGTTGCAATACTGTCATCCTCGGACCAATAAAAGCGCAAGGTGGTCGCCGATGCCGCCTCCGTGGCGATATTCTGTACCGTTGCGCCGAGCTGTACAAGTGGAGCAATACTAATTGTCTCGCTGGAGCCCACCGTGTTGTCGACACTGATGTCGCCCTGCACCACCCAATCAAAGGTGTTGAGACTCACGGCAACCCCAGCCGAGCAGTTGTTGCCAACCTCTGCCTCAAGGGGCGCAGTGATCACGCAAGCGCCCACATAATAGGTGGTGCCAATGGTCTGCGATGGCGGTGCTGGGCAATCTTGGCTGAGGCTCTGGCTACTGCCAGCGGCGAGGGCAGGCACCACAACGCCCGTTGTGCACAGCGGCGTATCAGCAGGCGTAATAAACACATCCTCGGACCAATAAAAACGCAGGGTAGTCTCTCCTGCCGCCCCGGCGCCCGCATTCTGTGCCCTTGTGGCGAACCGTGCAGTAAGAGGAGAAATGCCGATCGGCTCGCTGGTAGCCACCGTGTTGTCGACACTGATGCCGCCCTGCACCACCCAATCAAAGGTGTGGATAGTCACGGCAACTCCAGCAGAGCAGTTGTTGTTGCTATTTAATTCATTGGTCACAGTCGCCACGCAAGCACCCACATAATAGGTGGCTCCAGCGGTCTGTGATGCTGGCACCACGCAGTCTTGGCTGAGGCTACTGACACTTCCAGCACTGAGGGGAGGCACCGTCACGCCCGCCGTGCACAGCCTCACATCAGCGGTCGAAATACTGGCATCCTCGGACCAATAAAAACTCACGGTGGTCGCCACTGCCGCCGCTGTACCCGCATTCTGTACCGTTGTAGCAAGGGTGAGCGTCCCATCGGGCTCCACCATGTCAGGACTGAGGCTGATATCACCCTGAACACGCCAATCGAAATAGCTGGTAGTGATGCTCACGGCGACCCCGTCCGAGCAGTTATTGCCAGCATCCGCTTCATAGGGCACAGTCACCACGCAAGCGCCCACATAATAGGTGGTTCCAAGGGTCTGCGATGGCGGTACTGGGCAGTCTTGGCTGAGGCTCTGGCTACTTCCAGCGGCGAGGGCAGGCACCGCAACGCCCGTTGTGCACAGCGGCGTATCAGTCGTAGCAATACTTGCATCCCCGGACCAATAAAAGCGCAAGGTGGTCGATGATGCCACTCCTGTGCCCGCATTCTGTACCGTTGTGGCGAGCGGTATAGGTGTAGTAATGCTAATTGTCTCGTTGGAATCCACTATGT
>JABABF010000082.1 GCA_014238345.1 Gammaproteobacteria bacterium | reverse complement strand
TGCGAGCGTGGTCGATTATGTGTTGACAGTTTTAGCGCAGCAGGAGGAGGATTTTCCTTTTGGAGCCAAGGGACGCACAGTGGGGATAATCGGTTGTGGTCACATTGGTGGCGAGCTGAGGTCCCGTCTACATAAATTGGGAGTGCATTGTCTGATCTCGGATCCTCCCCGTGCTGCCCAATTGCCGACTCAGCCCCTGTCCGAACTGTTATCCGCTGCGGATATTCTGAGCTTTCATGTGCCATTGACCGCCGCTACCCACCACCTGATCAATAGAGACACTTTGGCGTACATGAGCCCAGATGTCTTGCTGATCAATAGTAGTCGCGGTACCGTGCTATCTACCCATGCCTTGCTTGAGCGCGCCACGGCTCCCAGCCCCCCACGCCTTGTATTGGATACTTGGGAGGCCGAGCCAGCCATCGATCTACGGCTAGTCGAGTGTGCGCGGGTGGCCACCCCTCATATCGCTGGTCACAGCACGGCGGCTCGCTACCGCGCCCTGTGTAGCTTGCATCGTGCGGCTAGTCGCCACCTCCTCGGGCAATCGATCCCAGAGCAGTACTATGCGGAGTACATCGCTCAGCGCAACGATGACAATGGAGCATTATCGGCGGTGCCGTTGATCGAATTGAGCGCTGCCGATGGCGCAGATTTTCCGGCTCTGCTACGCCGGCTCAGCACACACTGTTGTCCGCTTGAGGACATGGATCGCCAGCTGCGCAGTGCTTTGGCCGCCACCCCAACGGATAGTGCCGCCGGATTCCTAGCTGCTCGCAAGAATCCGCCTCAGCGCATTGAGTTTTCCGAGTTGGCTCTGGAGAGTAGCGCCTTGCCCAGCCACATCCATGGGTTGCTGCGGGCGGCTGGCTTTGCGCCGTAGGGGTCAGCAAGCGCGTTGGCCAAGAAAATCCTCAATGCTGTCCATGGCCTGCTCCATGACATCAATGGTGGGCAGGAAAGTGAGACGCAGATGGTCTGGCTGCGGCCAGTTGAAGGCGCTACCTGGTGTCAGCAGTATCTTCTTTTCCTGCAATAACTCCAGTGCAAGCTGCTCATCGCTAGCTATGCCAAAGTGTTGTGGGTCTAGACGAGGGAATAAGTAGATAGCTCCCTCGGGTTGGTAGCAGGATACGCCGGACATTGCATCAAGACGCTGCCAAGCGTGGTCGCGTTGCTCGCGCAAACGACCGCCAGGGGAAACCAGCTCTTCAATGCTCTGGTGACCACCGAGAGCGGTTTGTACAGCCAGCTGTCCAGGGACATTAGAGCATAGGCGCATGGATGACAACAGGCGGAGCCCTTCGTAGTAATCTCGGCGGTGCCTCCGGTCGCCAGAGACGATCATCCAGCCACTGCGGAATCCAGCCAAGCGGTAGTTTTTTGACAACCCACTAAATGTTATGCAGCACAGATCGCCCGCCAGCTTGGCCAGCGGCACATGGCTGGCAGCTTCATAGAGAGTTTTTTCATAGATTTCATCGGCAAATAATACCAGCCCATGTTGTTGCGCCAGTGCGGTGATGCCCTCCAGTACCTCGGTTGAGTACACCGCCCCCGTGGGGTTATTGGGATTGATCACGACGATGCCTCGACTACGTGGCGAGATCAGCGAGCGCAGTTGCTCTAAATCCGGTTGCCAGCCCTGTGCTTCGACGCAGTGGTAGTCTATTGGCACGCCATTGGCGAGTCGAGTGACGGCGCTCCACAGCGGATAGCCGGGGCAGGGGATTAGCAATTCGTCGCCGGGATTGAGTAGGGCTTGTACGGCCATCTGAATGAGTTCGCTAGCCCCATTACCCAAGAATATATCGTCCACATCGACCTGTGGTATTCCTTGCTGTTGGCAGTGTTGCATGACGGCTTTTCGGGCGGAGAACAAGCCCTGCGATTCACTGTAGGGTTGAGCCCGCCACAAGTTAGCAATCACATCGCGCAGTATCTCATCGGGGGCGTTCAAGCCAAATGCCCCGAGATTGCCGATATTCAATTTGAGGATATGGTGTCCCTCCTCCTCCATAGCGGTAGCAGTTTGCAACAAGGGCCCGCGCAGATCGTAGCAGACACCATCCAATCGATTGGATTTGCACAGGGCGTTTTTGGGGAGGGCTGTTGTCATGGAGAGGGATTGTCTGGCGAGTGCTAAGTGAAAATCTGCATGTCAGCAACCGACAAGGCCGTGCACTCTATATATTATGCCCCGATAGTGCGCTGGGTGTATGAGTATTTGTGGACACAGCAGGGCGTTGATGTGGGTGTGCTTTAAGTTACAGTTGATCGGTGTGATCTAGTAATGTTATACTGTAGGGTAGCCTGATTTATTAGTTGCTCCTATCAGACAACAGATGCAAGAGGGTATTACCGCCAAAGAATCCAAGGTGCAATATTCGATCTCTGATAGCCTTAATAGAGTCCATGATTCAGACCTTTATTAGGTGTGGCAAGGTAGAGTTTTGATGGGTGCTGATAGTTAGGATGGTGGCGGTGATTCGTCAGTGTGTTTCAGAGAGTTCATTTATGTGCATATCTGTGAGATCAGCACCAGCATCGACACTGTGTGCGGTGTTGTTGTGGTCGCTGTTGTTGCCTATCGCAGGGGCAGCTAACCGCTTTGAATTGACTGCATCGTCTTCGAGTGTAACTGCTGGCACCAGCTTTACCCTGACAGTAGCGCCTTATACCGATAGCACCCCAGACACTGCATTTGTTTTATCGACATCGACGGTTGTCACCCCGACTTCTCCTACCTTGATGTATCGTATTACTGGTGACTTGGCAATAGAAGTGACCGTATTGCGCACCCTTGACAATGCCCCACTCACTTTGAGTGTGGCAGACCAAGGTGCTAGCGGCTCCCTGTCATTGACCGTGGCAGTGGTGGCAACGGGGTTACAGTTGCCAGATATATCACCCGCAGTACCTGGTACGGCTTATACGCTGAGCGTTACGGGAGTGGATGACAACGGCAATACGGACACTGATTTCGTATTGGATGCCAATGCTTACTTGAGAGTGGAGACTGCCCTTACAAGTGCCTCTATATCAGTTTCTCAAGCTCAAAATCAGATTGAAGTGACGCTGAGAGAGGTATTAGGGGATAAAAATTTTGTGGCTTTGCGATTTTACAGCCGATTTGAGGGAACTACACTGAGTGGCCTATGGGAGCCAGTAATTGATGTGGAGGCAGACCGTCTGTTGTTAGCAATGGAGAGCGATAGTGTGACTCTAGGGGCTTCATCCTCTTTACAGATATTTCAAGAGGATACTTTTGGCAATAGAGATACCGATCCATTATTGGATGCTGACTCGCTGCAATTGGTGGTGTCAGCATCTGGCATGCTGAGCTACACAACGTCCACACCGATAGTGTCACCAGTGCTGATTGTATATCCATTCACAGTGCAGGAAGCATTAGATGGCGCTGAGCTAAGCTTTGCGGTCTCTGGGCTTGCTGGTGGTCGACAGCTGACTGGGATGACATCGGCAACGGTGTTAGTGGAGGCGAGCGAGTTGCGCCTATCAGGACCCTTGCTATTTAGTTTTGATGTTCCCTTTACGCTAAATGTGCGGGGGACAGACGGCTTGGGACATGAGGATCTTGATTATGAGATTTCCAATGCCTTTAGTTTGGAGGGGATGTTGGGATCAGGTGCTGGGTTGACGCTCAATAGTGAACGCACGGACACGCGGGAGCTGAGGGTGACGGTATCCCCACCACAGGTAGCTCTGTCCGATCAGCTCGTCACATTCACATTGAGCGATGGTGTGCTGAGCGGCTCGGCGACGAGTACGTTGGCTATTGATGTAGTCAGGTGGGTCTTGTCTGCGTCTAGTCCGGTAGTGGATCCGAGCAACTTCACTCTGACGGCTCAGGCTTTAAATGCGCTGGGGAATGTCGTGACTAATTTTGCGTTTTCCTCTTCCGTGACGGTGACGGTGACGGCGACGGCGACGGCGACAGGGGAGCCCGAAGTTATCGTCTCCCAACGCCAAGGGGTGAATTTATCAGTACAAGTGCGCAATGTGGCAGATAAGTCGACGCTGGAATTAACTGTAGCCGATGAAGGCCTGTTGCCGGAGAGCATTATTGTGACGGTAGAGGTGGTGGCAACCCAGCTGGGCTTCCCAGGGGCACCAGATACGGCTGTTCCTGGCGTATCCGCGCGGATAGATATTGCTGGAGTAGACAGCGTGGGCAATGTAGATGCGGATTTTCAGTTGTCGCCCCAGGCGGCGGCGCACGCTGATAGTGCTAGCTTAGAGTTGGTGGCCAATCGTATCGGGACTGAGAGCGCATTCATGGTGGAATTGCGCAAGGTATTGCTAGATAACTCATTTGTGGGGGTCAGATTTGAAAGTGGTGCTTTGAGTGGCCGGTGGGAACCGCTGGTGGCCGTGGCTGGGAGCCACTTGGAGGTACATGTGACGGATGAAAATGAGTTGGGGGTGCCGGTAGTGCGACCTGCCGTAACGGGCTCCTCTCTTTTGCTCATTCAGGCAGCAGATGATTTTGGCAATATAGATTCGAGTTATAGGCTGGACACGGAAGCAACTATATTTTCGGTGGTAGCAACGGCGGGAGAATTGACCTATGTCAATGTGAGTCTTTTACTGGGAGCTGCAGAGCATTTGGCAGAGTATGGGCTAAGGGTGACTGAGGCCTTAGACGGTGATGAATTGACATTCACCATAACGGATCCCACCGCTAATTTAATGGGAACGAGCACGGCTCTGGTCACAGTGGTCGCCGAGCGGTTGCGTGTTTTAGTACCGAGCACACCGGCTGTTTTAGTGCATAGCACGCCCTTTACGGTAGAGGTGTTGGGCGAGGATCTACTGGGCAATCTCGATCTTGACTACGCGCTATCTGTTATGCCGACGGCTAGCGCCACGCCGGGGCAGGTGACACCACTCTCCTACACGGCATCAACAGTGCAGCTGTCGTTGTTTGGTTTTGCGGGATTTCAGACAGTCACTCTGACGCTCAGTGACGGCTCCTTATCTGGGTCGACTGCGCTGGAGGTGCAGGGTACGATTCCCGACCAGTTATATCTCCGAGCATCATCTTCAACTGTCGTCGTCGGCCAAGTGTTCAGTTTGGAGGTGTCGGTGCTTGATGATCAGGGCACCGTGTTGACGGTCGGCAGCTTGGATTTGAGCAATGCACAGCTGACATTACCCGGCAGTGGTGCGGGGCTCACAGTAGAGCGGCAAAGTGTCAGTGGCGATACGCTGATGTTGGTTCTTCGCGGGGCTAATCTGAGCAACCTAGATAACAGCACAGTGTTATTAGATATGAGTATCGCGGTGGATGGTGTGTCGGTGTCTGGCACGACATCGTTAACGGCTTTAGTCGTGGCTGATGGGCTTTCGCTAAGTGGTCCAACTCAGGCTGTAGCAGATACAGCATTCACCTTGGTAGTGCGTGGTGTGGATGGTGGGGGCAACTTGGATGAAGACTTTGCATTGAGCGCCTCCCCTGATGTAGTGGTATCCATTGGCACAGGTCGCGTCAGCGCTCTGGTGCGGTTGTCGGACAGCGCGTTGCAGGTAGTGTTGAGTGATCATGCCACGGCCACTGCATCGTTGCAATTAACTGTGAGCGATCAAGGGTTCAGCGAGCTATTCTCGTTGCTAGCAATTGGCACGGAGGGGGGTGAGGTGAATCTTGATCTGACCAGTGATGTGGTGGATATTATTGATGCCACCCTATTGTTTAGAGGAATCAGGTTAACGAAGAGCCAGCGGGATAGCATCGTGGGCGGTCAGACTTCGAATATCGTGGCGGCGGGCTATCAGAACTTATTGGCGAGCGAAGTGGATATTGTCAACCAGATAGAGGCTTTGCTCAGCACGGATCCACCGGCGTTGGATCTGACCGGAGACAATGTGGTGGATATTATTGATGCCACCCTGTTGTTCAGGGGAATAAGATTGACGAAGAGTCAGCGAGCCAGCCTGATAAGCGGAGAGATGTCCAATATCGTGGTGGCTGGCTATACAAATTTATTGGAGAGCGAGGTGGCGATAGTTGCCCAGATCAGTCGCCTCTTGGGCGAATAAAGCCCCCAGTGGCATGGTTGGCTAGCCGTGTTGCTATTGAAGTGATGCAGTGGTGGAGCCGAGGGGGGTCGAACCCCTGACCTCGACATTGCGAACGTCGCGCTCTCCCAACTGAGCTACGGCCCCATACAGCAGAGCATTTTACACGGCAGGGGGGCGACATCACCAGCCTATACCTCACCGCATGTCCTCAATAAAGCGTGTTGCACCCACGCACTTCCTTTTGAGTCCGGCAGATGGCGGCCTATTCTTGACTTATTTGCTAGGTAATCTATAATGAACGGCAATGATACGCTGTTGATTCTCGCTCACTATGAAGCTCACTACACGAGGTCGCTACGCCGTGACAGCTATGTTAGATCTAGCTATGCACGAGGATAGTGCGCATGGTGTGCATAGTGCGCATAGTGTGCCCAGCACTTTGTCTGGAGTAGCACAGCGTCGGAGCATCCCGCTGGCCTATCTGGAGCAGTTGTTTGCACGGCTGAGTCGTCGTCGATTGGTGGTCGGCGTACGTGGCCCAGGTGGCGGTTATCGTTTGGCGAGGCCGGCGGACAGCATTTCCTTGGCACAGATCATGCGTGCCGCTGGGGAAGGCATGGAAGCCACCCGTTGCGGAGGTGCAGCGGATTGTCATGGCGGTGCACGTTGCCTGACACACGAGCTGTGGCACGATCTTGAGCAGTGTATTGAAAACTTTTTGCAAAATATTACGCTGGGGAGCTTGGTGCGGCGTCAGCGTTGTCTCAATGCATCTCAGGCACCAGCTGTACCGGCGGTAGTGGGCGGAGAGATTTGATGACAAATGCACAAATTGAGAGGTCTGTGTCTGTGATGGATGTGGCAACCGATGCGCAAGCCCAGCAAATTCACGGTGACCGGGAACCACAGCGGCAGGTGTACATGGACTATGCGGCGACGACCCCGACCGACCCACGTGTGATTGAGCGCATGATCGAGTTCATGGGGCCAACCGCTGAGTTTGGCAATGCGGCCTCGCGCTCTCATGCCTATGGCTGGAAAGCAGAGGAAGCCGTCGAGGCGGCGCGTGGGCAGGTGGCGGAGTTGATTGGCGCTGATGCGCGAGAGATTGTCTGGACCTCGGGAGCTACCGAGTCCGACAATTTGGCCATTAAAGGAGCCGCCCACTTCTATGCTGAGCAACGCGGGCGCCACATCATTACCTCGCGTATTGAGCACAAGGCCGTTTTGGACAGTTGTCGTCAATTAGAGCGCGAGGGCTTTGAGCTCAGCTACTTAGAACCGGATGCGAACGGCTTGGTCTCGGCACAGGCTGTGGCCGAGGCGTTGCGCGACGATACGGTGCTGGTCTCGCTGATGCACGCTAACAATGAGATCGGCACAGTGAACGATATTGAAGCCATTGGTGCCGTCACGCGTGAGCGCGGGGTGTTGTTCCACTGTGATGCCGCCCAGAGTGCTGGCAAAATCCCGCTCAATGTAGAGCGTGCTCAAGTCGATTTACTGTCGTTGTCGGCTCATAAGATCTACGGTCCCAAAGGCATCGGTGCTCTCTATGTGCGCCGTCGCCCGCGGGTTCGCATCACAGCGCAGCAACACGGTGGCGGGCATGAGCGGGGCATGCGCTCTGGCACATTGGCCACGCACCAGATTGTCGGCATGGGTGCGGCGATGGCTTTGGCGGCGCAGGAGATGCCCATTGAGGCCGCGCGCTTGGCAGCCTTGCGCTCTCGTCTGTGGGATGGGGTCAAGGATATTGAGCAAGTCTTCCTCAATGGGCATCCAGAGCGGCGCCTGCCTGGGCTACTCAATATCAGTATCAATTTCGTTGAGGGCGAGTCTTTGCTGATGGCTCTCAAAGATGTGGCCGTATCCTCGGGCTCAGCCTGCACATCGACTAGTTTGGAGCCGTCTTATGTGTTGCGGGCGCTGGGCTTGGATGATGAGCTGGCTCACAGCTCATTGCGCTTCTCGATGGGGCGCTACACCACTGAGGCCGAGGTCGACCAAGTGCTAGAGCAGTTGCACAGTGCGGTGGAGCGCCTGCGTGCCCTGTCGCCGCTGTGGGACATGCACCGTGCTGGTGTCGACATCAGCCAGGTACAGTGGGCGAGTTGAGATGCTGACCACAGGCATCATGTACGGAATAAACACATCAGCTGGGCTGAGTGCATCGCGCACCCAGCCCGGCCTAATCCAGTTGATAACACGGCGATAGCTGAGAGGAAAATCATGGCGTATAGCGACAAAGTACTTGATCACTACGAGAATCCACGCAATGTCGGGGTTCTGGATGAGAATGACAGCAATACGGGCACTGGCATGGTCGGTGCACCCGCCTGCGGTGATGTCATGCGTTTGCAGATCCGTGTCGACGAGGGTGGCACCATCGAGGAAGCAAAGTTTAAGACCTATGGTTGCGGCTCGGCCATCGCCTCCAGCTCGCTGTTGACAGAGTGGGTCAAAGGCCGCACTTTAGAGGATGCGCTTAAGATACGCAATACCGATATCGTCGATGAATTGGCATTGCCACCAGTGAAAATTCACTGCTCAGTGCTGGCTGAGGATGCCATACGCGCCGCTGTGGCCGACTTGCAGCGCAAGCGTGAGGGGCAAGATGTAGAAGCTGCCGATGTGGGCGATAGGGGAGGCGATGCCAGCTAAGCCCAACATAGCGGAGCGCGGCAGCTCCCATGGTGTGCGTCTGAGCGAGGCAGCGGCCGCGCATATTCACCGCCAGCTGGAGCAACGCGGCACGGGACTGGGTGTGCGTTTAGGTGTCAAGACCACCGGTTGCTCAGGCTTGGCGTATACACTGGAATTTGTCGATGAACATGTCTATGGTGATCAGGTTTACGAAGCTTATGGAATCAAATTATTTGTCGATCCTAAAAGCTTGGTGTATGTCGATGGCACGGCGATGGATTTTTCCCGCGAAGGGGTTAATGAAGGCTTGGTATTTGACAATCCAAATAGCAGCGGTGAGTGTGGCTGTGGCGAGAGCTTCCACATCGCCTGAGTAATTGAGGCCAACGTGTGGGGGTGGTAGAGATTCTCCCCAGTGGTTCGTGCCACAGAGGATGGGATAGTGACTGAACCCAGCACAGTAGATTGTTTTGCGCTCTTCGGCTTGCCACCCCGTTATCCGCTGGAGCGTGAGGAGTTAGATCGCCGCTACGCAGAATTGCAGCGCCGTCTACATCCAGACAACTATGTCACCGCCAGCGTAGCGGAGCGCGCCGCCGCGCTGAGTTATTCCAGTCGGGTGAACGATGCCTATAGAGTGCTCTGTTCACCAGTGCAACGTGCCCGCCATCTGCTCAGCTATCAGGGTGCGATCAGCGATGATGAACTGGCCGA
>JABABF010000081.1 GCA_014238345.1 Gammaproteobacteria bacterium | reverse complement strand
GCGGCCTACGCTGTCGGCCATCAGCTGGGCGATGCCGGCATCCTGATTACTCAGATAGTCATAGACATATTTTTTTAGTCGCGACAAGCCGTCATCTGCCAGCGAATACCAGAAGCCGACCATGCGGTAGGGTCGTTGCTCGCGCCCAGCCTCCTGCCAAGCACTCTGCGCCATATCCAACATACCCTTGAGCTCGTTCCGCTCGCCGTTGGAAGAGAAGACATAGGCTCCGTTGGCCCATTTAGCACCACGGCGCATGCTTTTAGGTCCCATGGCACCGATCAAGATTGGTGGGCCGCCCGACTGCACGGGCAGTGGCCCTACCGGATCAGCCTTCTCAAAGGGTGGCTCGCCGCTCCAGATACGGCGCATATCAGCCACCTGTTCATCCATACGTTGGTGGCGTTTGTCCCACGATGCACCGACGGCACGGTAGTCGCGTGGGCGACCGCCGACCCCGACCGTCACCGTCACCCGCCCGTTGGACAGCTGATCTAGCGTGGCGATTTCCTTGGCGGCCCAGACTGCATCGTGCATGGGCAACACATAGAGCGAGGGAATCAGGCGGATACGCTCGGTGAGCGCAGCGGCGGTTGCCAAGATCAGGCGCATATCCCAAGTAGGACCAGTGATGCGCTCGCCACAGGAGGCGCTATCAAAAGGGCCCTCGTCGAGGTGGCGGCACCACTGGTGCATGGTCTTGCGGTCCATGCCAGGCTTCATATAGGGCAGACACATGCCGATTTTCATGGTGGAACTCCTTGGTGGCTTAGGGCATGGGGTAGGGCTGAATTATAGGGTGTGGCTACTTCTCAAGTTGCGTTTTAGCCATGACTGCATTAGGGCTGGATTGTGGCGCTACATGTGCTGCCCCCTACATTTCATTTCTCACGGTAGATGCCACCCGCTCTAGTACCTAAATCGCTCCTGCCATGTGATATGCGTTTAATTCAATTTGGCAACTGTATTTATGACATGCTAGGTAGTTGATGTGAGAGTAGCAAATCTATGTTTGTGCCGCAACAAAACCAGCGCCCGCTAGCAAAGAGCCTCGTAGCGCGACCATAGTATTTTTCACCACTCACACCCACTACAGGCAGGCAACAGGGAGGCAGGCTGAGGAGGCGAGGCCGCCACATTTTGATGCTGATCATGAAAATTTTATCGGATGGGATGAGCTGAACCTACCAGCTGCTCGGCAATATGTCACAGATCGCATCACGCTCACCGTCTGGGTTGGGGTGGTAGAGCCTGAGTCAAACGAGCCTTGTGCTGCCATCTGGCGGGGCTGATTTTCGCCAAAACCAGCAAGCCCCTCAGTCCTCCATCTCCACCATATCGAAGTCGTATTTACTGGTGCCGCAGTCGGGGCACTCCCAATCTTCTGGGACATCTTCCCAGCGGGTGCCGGCGGCGATGCCATCGTCTGGCCAGCCCTTGGCCTCGTCATAGACAAAGCCACATATCACACATTCCCATTTGCGCATAGGTGCGACCACCTTGGTTTCACTCACAATGCTCTCCTCTTTCTAAACTCGGCTCGCATGACACTAGCGATGCCCTATCTTGCGCTACATTATAGCTATATTGGGCTGATTGGTCGCTGTGTGCTACGGTTCGTTCAATTGGGACAGGGGGCACAATCGCCACTTCTGGAGCTTGGGCATTTCATTGCGGTCAGCGTGCTCAGTTGAGTAGGCTTAACATCACGCCAGCGGCCACCGCCGAGCCGATAACCCCAGCCACATTGGGACCCATCGCATGCATGAGCAGGAAGTTTTGTGGGTCGGCTTTGAGCCCCTCTCGGTGTGCGACACGAGCGGCCATAGGCACTGCCGAGACACCAGCGGCACCGATTAGCGGGTTGATCGGTTGCGCACTCCAGCGGTTCATCAGCTTGGCCATCAGTACGCCAGAGGCAGTGCCGATGGCGAAGGCAATCGCCCCTAGCAACAGTATTGCCAGGCTACTCAGATCAAGAAACTCTGCGGCTCGCATCTTGGAGCCGACCCCCAGCCCGAGGAAGATGGTGGCGATGTTGATCAGCGCGTTTTGGGCAGTCTCACTGAGCCGCTCGACCACGCCGCATTCACGCATCAAATTGCCTAGGCACAGCATACCGATCAGCGGAGTAGCAGCGGGCAAGAATAACGATACCAGCAATAGTAGCAGTAGCGGAAAGAGGATTTTTTCGCGCTGGCTGACAGTGCGCAGCTGTGCCATGTGCAGTTGGCGCTCGGCCTGAGTGGTCAGGGCGCGCATGATAGGGGGTTGGATGATCGGTACCAGCGCCATGTAGGAGTAGGCGGCCACGGCGATGGCTCCTAGCAGCTCTGGTGCGAGACGGCTGGCGACAAAGATCGCGGTCGGGCCATCGGCACCGCCGATGATGCCGATAGCCGCTGCTTGTTGCAGGCTAAAGTCGGTGAAGTCGGTGCTGCTCAGTGCAATGGCCCCGAGTACGGTGGCGAAGATTCCGACCTGCGCGGCGGCACCGAGCAACAGGGTGCGCGGGTTGGCAAGTAACGGTCCGAAATCGCTCAGTGCGCCGACTCCCATGAAGATCACTAGCGGGAATATGCCGCTGGCGATACCGGCGTGATAGATGTAATAGAGCAGTCCACCGGGCGCGCTCAGCGCACCGCTCTCGTAGACCGGCGCATCGGCGAAGCCCGCGCCGGGGATGTTGGCGAGGATGGCACCGAAGCCGATCGGTACCAACAATAGTGGCTCAAAGCGGTGGTGGATGGCGAGATAGAGCAGGCTGAGGCCGATGGCCAGCATTGCCACCTGGCCGGGCTCCACTTGGCTCAGCCCGGTGCTGTGCCACAGCTCCAGCAATAGCGCCACGGCTCAGTTGATTTCCAGTAGGGTGTCGCCGACCGCTACGGCATCCCCAGTGTTGATCATGAGTCTGCACAACACACCGCCCTGTGGCGCGCGCACTTCGGTTTCCATTTTCATCGCTTCCATCACTAGTAGCACCTCATTCGCCGCCACGGCCTGTCCCTCGCTGGCGACAATGCGTAGCACGGTGCCCGCCATCGGCGCGGTCACGGCGGTGCCCTTGCTGGTGTGCGGGGGCGGAGTATCGCGCTCCTGTTCGTCGCCCGCGGCATCGTCGGGATGCACTTGCACACGGAAACTCTGCCCGTCAACGCTCACTTGGTATTCGTTATCACCCATGGCGCGCACTTTGAGCGTTTCATCCACATCGGCCACATTACGGGGCGCGGAGTCGTCCACGGCCTGTGGTGGGGGTTCAAAGGCCGATGGATTGTCGCGGTTTTGGAAGAATTTGAGTGAGATCTGTGGGAACAGCGCGTAGCTCAGCAGTTCCTCTTCACTGGGTTCGCCGTGCTCGAAAGTGATGCCCAACTCGGTGGCGCTTTGGTTGAGCCGTTCCAGTAGCCCTTCTAGTTCAGGGGTCTCGTGATCCAGCTCCACCTCGCCGCCACCTTCGCGCAGAGCGCGCTCGCGCAACGCGCTGTTCATCGGTGCTGGCGTACGCCCGTAAGCGCCGCGCAGGATGTCGATGGTCTCGCGAGTCATGGTCTGGTAGCGTTCACCGTTGATCACATTGAGCACGGCCTGAGTGCCGACGATCTGCGAGGTGGGGGTCACCAGCGGTAGGAAACCCAGTTCTTCACGCACTCGAGGAATTTCCTGCAACACTTCGTCAAAGCGGGATAGCGATTGTTGCTCGCGCAGCTGCTGCTCCAAGTTGCTCAGCATGCCCCCGGGAACTTGAGACGACAGAATGCGTGCGTCGACACCGCGCAATTGACCTTCAAAAGAGGAGTATTTTTGGCGTACGGTGCGGAAGTGTGCGGCGATCTCGCTCAGCGACTCCAAAGCAATACCCGTGTCGCGATCGTGCCCTTGGAACATGCTGATAACCGTCTCGGTCGGGGCGTGTCCGTAGCTCATGCTGAGCGCAGAGATAGAGCAGTCCACATTACTCAGTCCGCCTTCGACTGCCATTAGGACAGTGGCGACGGCAAAGCCGGTTGTGGCGTGGCACTGCATGTGGATTGGCACATCCACCGCTTGGCGCAACGCGCGCACCAATTCGAAAGCGGTGTACGGGCTGAGCAGGCCAGCCATGTCTTTGATTGCTACCGAATGAGCACCCATGTCTTCGATTTGGCGCGCCAGCGTCACCCAATCTTCCAGTGCGTGCACCGGGCTGATGGTGTAGGACAGAGCCCCCTGCGCATGCCGCTCTTCTTCCACGGCGGCCTGGATGGCGCAGGCCAGATTGCGCGGGTCGTTAAGGGCATCAAAGACGCGGAACACATCGACACCATTGGCAGCGGCACGGGCGACAAAGCGGCGCACTACATCATCGGCGTAGTGGCGGTAGCCCAGTAGGTTTTGGCCGCGCAACAGCATTTGCTGGCGCGTATTGGGCATCGCTTGTTTGAGTTCCCTGATACGCTGCCATGGATCTTCGCCGAGGAAGCGCAGTCCGGCATCAAAGGTGGCTCCACCCCAGCTTTCTATCGACCAGAAGCCGACACGGTCCATTTGCGCGGCGATGGGGAGCATGTCGTCCAAGCGCAATCGTGTGGCGAGCAGAGATTGCTGGCCGTCTCGCAGCACCAACTCGGTTAGCCCCAGTGGTTGCTTGGATAGGTCTGCTGGCTCACTCATCGCTTGGCCGTGTCGCTTGCTGTCGTCGGTGGTGATGTTGAGCCGCTGCCAATACAGCGCGGCGCAGAGTGTTATTCGGCGGTGCGGCGGTAGTGGCGCCATGGTTAGGTGTGGCGGCCTCTAGCAGGGCTGTGAGATGAGGCAATAGGGAGATGCAACCCACTAGCATGGAGAGCAAGGCGAAAACCGTCCCTATGCCACAGGCCGCCAGTATGAGGGCCTGTACGATCAGTGTGTTGTCGCCATCCATTAAGCTATCCACGGTGTACGGCGATAAGGAGTCGTGTCGGCGGCAGGCATCGGCGGTGCCAAGGGGCATGGCTTAGCCCGGCCTGTTGTGCTCCTAGACCTGGCGCAATCAGCTGCGAGAGCACCGTTAATAATTAAGTCTGCCGCCACCATCCAGCGGGTTATATCCGAGGTAGTGCAATCATCTAACTTGAGCAAGTGGCGCATTGATTGGTGGCTCTTCCACAACAATTGAGACAGCTGGGAGTTCATCAGCCATCAGCCCAGAAAAGAGGCACAGCACCCGCACTCCAAGCCCCATTTCTCTGTCCAAACTCCTCGCAGTGATGGGCGGCGGTTCCCTCACTGCTCGCTGCGCTGGCCACTACGCCCGCATGATCCACGCGCTGCGGGGCATTGATGGGTTCCAGCTCGCGCCGTGTGCTCCCCAAGTCAGCACAAACAGGGGCAACGGCTAGACGGTAACTGCGGAAGATGGTCAAGCCGATGCCGCATGAAGCTCCGGTGATGAGAGCGGCTTTCCCATTGAGGTGGAGCAGGGAGCTGAGTTGCGACATAGAGGGTGCTTTGGCTTGCCGTGGTGTGTTCTGCTGTGCCGACCCGGAAGCGCGCCCGGAGGGATTCGAACCCCCGACCCCCAGGTTCGTAGCCTGATGCTCTATCCAGCTGAGCTACGGGCGCATGCGACAATCGCCACAGCCCATTTATGATAGCGCATCATTGTGGTGGTTTCGATTGTGAGTGCGCCGTTCGAGGCGCTATAGCCGATTCTGAAAGCCCAGATTTGGCCCCTTGTCGACGGCGTTGGCACTGGGCAGAGGCTAGGGTTATTACATATTAGCTCGCAATCACAATGGTAGCTTGTCGACCACTTTGGGACATGGGATGTACTGCATAGCGGGTTGCTCTGGTGGAATTTGTTACGGGTCGAAGGTCAATTCCTGCACGAAGTCAGAGCCTATCAATGTCACGACAATTTGCAGAATAGAGCCCATATTGTCGGCACTACCGCAGACCTCAGCGGCGGTGATATGGTTGGTTTGTGCCAAGCCAGAGATAAAGAAGGGACTCATACTCGCTTTCAGTGTAAAACGCTACGTGGCACAGGTTGAGCCATGGCAGGATAATGACCCAAGAGAGCGCTTATCAAGGCTTTGTTGGCTCCAGCGCACTGATACGAGGGTGCATGTGCTGGTCTGCTCCATGGTGGTTGAGTGTGTAGGGTATTAAGTTGATTGCCTGTCCACACTGCTATTGTGCAGTTATTGTGCAGTTGTCTGCTACCGCCCTGTTTCGTGCAACGGGCGCAGGAGCAACGGCAGATCATCTTTCACCTTGGGAAAAGGCACGTGTTGCATCGGGGGATTGTCTGGATAGCCCGAAGGCAATTCGAAGCGATAGTTGCGCAATAGCTGGAACAGGACACATTTGAATAGCATTTGCGCAAAGTGTAGGCCGATGCACTTGTGCGCCCCGCCACCGAAGGGAGCCCACAAAAATTTATGTTTATGGTGCTCGGCGCGCTCTGGCGCGAAGCGGTTGGGATCGAATTTATGCGGCTCGCTCCACCATTGCTCCATGCGGTGCTGGTAGATGGTAGATGCCATCACCATCGTATTGGCGGGCACTTGATAGCCCCCGATTTCACTGTCATGCACTGTGCGCCGATTGAGTGCGGCCACGGCGGGGTACAGTCGCTGTATTTCTTGGAAAACCAGATCAGTCAGTGGTAGATTTTCCAAATCAGTGTATTGGAGTTCGGTATTGTTTATCGCCATGTATTCGGCTCGCAGCTGCTCTTGCCAAGTGGAATGTCGTGCTAGTTGGTAGGCAGCCATGGTTAGCGCACTGGTGGTTGTGTCGTGGGCGGCCAGCAACAGGAAGCGCATGTGTCGTGCCACTTCGACATCGGTGAACAGATCGCCATTTTCGTCCTGTTCACGGCTGAAGT
>JABABF010000080.1 GCA_014238345.1 Gammaproteobacteria bacterium | reverse complement strand
GGGAGCGGCAACACCTGCCGTGCAGACTTAGTTGGGTAAATGCTGCGCTGCGGGTTATGCCTAGGCTCTCTCGGTTTGAGATGAGCTAAGGCAGGGCGCGCCGCTCACCGTCTTGTCGCTAGCCAATCCGTTACCTAGTCCGCTACCCAAGCCTCTACCCAGACCTCTACTATTGGTTTGAGCGCTGCCAGGCTGGTGCGTGGGTGGCATGGTGATCTCAGCCACTAGATCTATCTCATAATGCAAACCCTTAGCACAGCGCTAGCGTGTATACTTGCAAAGCTTCAGCAGTATAAAAGCATTAAACTTGTCTCGTATTGCCTCTCTAGTTATGGCTTTGGGCGTGCGGCTAGGGCCTGCGCTCTGCGGCTATGTGCTGTAGCTGGTTTGGGTTTAGCTGCTTTGGTTTAGGAGCTTTGCTGGAGGTGCGCAGAGGGCGCGGCGGTCAGCGCAAATCACCACACTGCGCCTGCCATAAGGCTAGGGCCACGCTGGCGGCAGTTTCGGTACGTAGGATGCGCGGACCCAGGCTGCAGGTTTGCCAGCCGTGTTGCCGCGCGAGCTGCATTTCGTGTTGACTAAAGCCACCTTCTGGGCCAATAAGTAGATGCCAGTTACTCGCTGGCGCTGTGCTGTGGGTGCTGGCCGCGAGGTGGGCGCCGCTGGTGCGTAGGTAGTGCTGTAGGCTCGGTGGTGGTAGTGTAGGGTTGTCTGGGTCTGCCTGCCAGTGGCAGATGATGTTGCGGCATGGCGCCAGCCCTGGGTCTGTGGTTTGTTCTGGTGCTGAGCCAAGTTCAGCTAAGCTGCTGCTAAGCAGTTGCCAGGGGCGCAACACCGGCAGGCGGCGGCGACCGCATTGTTCTGCGGCGGCAATAATCACAGCTTGCCAGTGCTGCTGACGTTTTTGCAGGGTGGCGGGTTTAGCGCGGGCGTGGCAGTGGTCGCTAAGTAGCGGCTGGATAAAATCCACCCCGAGCTCACAGGCTTTTTGCAAGGCGTAATCCATGCGCTCCGGGCGTACAATGGACTGTAGTAGACCAACTTGCCCGGCTGTGACGCGCTCTACAGCTTGCTCTGCTGGCAGTTGCTGGAGTAGTTGCAGCCAGGCGTGGGGCTTTTTGTAGGCAATAATCTGTGCTAGGTACTCATGGCCGGTAGTATCAAACAGAGTAAGCTCAGCACCGGGTTTGAGGCGCAAGACATGCTGTAGGCGGTG
>JABABF010000079.1 GCA_014238345.1 Gammaproteobacteria bacterium | reverse complement strand
TCGAAAGTTGTGAAAAATCAATGTCGCTTTCCACCCCCCCCTGTGCATTTTCCAGCCACAGCAAGTAGTCAAGCGAGGCTCCGCCAGACACACTGCTCACATTGCGCAATTGCGTAGAATCACTCAGCGGACTCAGCACCACACGATCGGCTACCACGTCCACTTGCACTGCCGCCATAGCCGACAGATTGCCATCCTCTACTGTCAGTGTTGCTGTCACCCTGTCCGCTACTGTGGACAGTGCTACGCTCAGGCGGTTGCCACTGATGCCCTGCAACACTACTGGCACCTCCACACTCTCTACCGATGCTGTCACCGTCACCGACGATGACAGCATGTAGTCCAGATCTACCTCGTTATAACTATTCTCGGCATGCAGCTCCAACTCAAAGATCGAACCCGCCACCACCACGGGTGGAACTGTCAGCACCAGACGATCGGGAACCACATCAAGTATGGCGATAGGCGTAGCTGTACAGGTGAGAGGGGGGTGGCAAATTTGCTCCTTGTTGTCTAGCGTCATCGGATCAGAAATTGAACCTGCATATTTTTCCACCAGTATTAAAATCTCCTCGCCATCCTGCCCAGACATGCTCAAGCTAAGGGTTATCTCTAACCGTGAACCCCCACCCTCCAACGGATAGTGGCCACTCAAGGAGACTACTTCCGCACTAGCGTAGCTACCTATAACACTAGGGATGATAGCAATGCTAAAAGGTGTGGTCAGTGTCCACTCTATATCCTGCTCTCCCACATCGTTGACACCAAACACAGCCAGTTCAAACTCTTGCCCAGACACCACCATGATGCTGTCTTGCAATAAGATTTGCGTCGCCACCACATCCACCGTCACTGTCGCTGTGCCTGTCAGTGCGCCGTCCGCCACTATCAGCGTTACTGCCATCCCGTCCGCCACGCCGGACAATGACAGCTCGACACTTGAGCCGGTGCGGGAACCCACCAGCCACTGCCCCGTCGAAGCCGTCACTATCGCCGTCAGCGGTAGTACGTAACTTGGATCCACTTCGCCCAGCTGATTGATAGCAGACACCGCCAGAGTAAACTCGACCCCAGCCGTCACTTTCGTTGGAGCCATCAACTGCAAGCCAACGGGTGCCGCCGATGTCATCGCTAGCGGTAACGCCCAAGTGATGACCAGCGCCAGGACACTCCAGCTACGCAACACCGACCGCAGGCACTGTGACGGCGCGGCCATGTAGCCCGCCAAGCCAATGGCGGATACT
>JABABF010000078.1 GCA_014238345.1 Gammaproteobacteria bacterium | reverse complement strand
CACCGTGGAAAAGTTGATGTATCTCTTGTGGAAGAACCCCGACGAGGTGCGCGACGATTTTGCCAATCGCCTGCGTGAGGAGACCGTCCCCGCATTGCTGGAGCTGGAACTGCCCCAGCTGCAGCTGAATACCGTAGACGAGACGATCCGCCCAGCTGAGGTGATGTTGCAAGTCCATACTAAGCCCCGTCCCTACGGCGTGGTTTCGGTCTGGCTCAATGCCGCCCATCAAGACAAGGGAGCGGTTGAGGAGGTGCTGGAAAAGACGGCGTTACGGATCGCTGGCTACCTAGTCACCGAGTCAGTGCCCATTGTTAATAGCAAGCATCCGGTGGAGTCCGGCGAGCGTATGCCTGGCTTTTCCCAAGTGGTGTTGCTGGGTAGACCGCCCCGCCTCGCCCAGCAGGATTGGCTCGCTGTTTGGCAGGGTTCGCACACTCAGATCGCCATTGACACGCAAGCGACCTTCCTTTATGTACAGAATGTCATCGTGCGTCCAGTGACCTATGCCGCACCGCATTACGATGCTATTGTCGAAGAGGGTTTCCCCGAGGCAGCGATGACCAGTTGGGAGGCCTTTTACGATGCCAGCGATGATGCAGATCGCTTTCAAAGTAACCAAAAAAAGATGATTGAGAGCTGTGTACGCTTTATCGATTTTGATAAGATTGATGCTTTTTCCAGCAGTCGCTATTGTTGGGATTAAAGAGCGGTGTGGCGATAGTTGAGCAAGGGTATTTTCCTAGCGCGTTATCTGATAAGGAGAGTGAGATAGGGCGTTATCCATTTTTGTCGTAGCAAGATGAATTAGGGCTACAAGAACTCAGCTAATATACCACCTATTATTTTGCCATTCTGTGAAAGCTCCAATTGCTATAGGTACGGTTGCCATGTCAGCCAATCGACTCGTGCCTTCAACGCGCTAAAGTCGGCTTTATCAACTTTGTGGCCTAAAAAAAACCTCTTGATGGATTAGTTGGCGAGTGGTTTCTAATACTTTGCTGGGATCAGATCAGCCAATTGGTTGTGGGCGATCAGCCGGTTCTGGCGCTATAGTGGGATCCGAGTCAAGCATAAGGAAAGTCTGAATAATGCACTATTGATCCGTTATCTGCTCTGATCGGACAATAATAAATTGGGCTTTCCATAGGCGGTTTTCATCAAATATCTAGCTGTTGCTCACGCATGAATTTCTTGAAGTAGCTCGCTATGTGAGCCTGATCCATCGTCACATCATCATCAGAACTCTCGTTGTAGTAGGCGCAATACCAAGGAGCACTTTTGGCGTGACTTAGTCTCATCAACTCCATATCTCGCTTGCCTTTTCCCCAATCGATGATGCATGAGATAAATGTGTTCAATTTGTGACCCTCTGGCACTTGATAGGACTGCGATTCATTGTCGGTGAGTAAAAATGAAATTGGCTGTGCGCCGTGTGCCTTAAATGCGTGGTAAAGTGATTCTAGTACAGGTTCATAAGGCCAGGCCTTAAATGGCTCCTCAATCATAGGGGCTCCCTCTTCAGATGAGGCCGAGTAAATGCCGTGCGTGAAGTAGGCCAGTTTTTGCAGCCGCAGATTGCTAGTTTGGTGCCCCTTAGCACTGCTGGTCAAAATCAAAGAGTTGATGATAGCAATATCCCAGTCGTTGCTTGCTGTGAATGTCATTACGGTATCTTTCCAGCCGTTGTCTTGATGGCGACGGGTGAGACGCAGACACTACACATTACATACATTCGCATACTGCACACACATACTGTTGTTCACTATTATCATGCCTTTTGGCTCCTATCAGCATGATAAACCACACCCCTTGTCAATACCCGAAATCGCCCGCATTGCCAAGGTGATTCTCTTGCCAATACAGCCTGAAATTAAGTTTTACTGGATCGGCTTGAAGAGCGCGCCAGCCAGCTCCAGATTCTCTTGCCCAGCATCTAGCGCATTTTGCCAGCCCTCAATCGGTCATAGTCCTACCGACCCTAGCAATCATGCCGAGCGCCAAGGCTCCATCAAAGGTGCCCCCCTCCCTGTTTTTAGAACGGGATGTCGTCGTCTTCTAGTGGCTCTTGGCCACCACTGCCACTGCCACCGCTATCGGTGGAAGGCGTAGACGGCGGCGTGTAGCCACCCGCTGCGCCACCGCTGTCGGGCGCCGATGGCCGAGGTGAGTAGCCGCCACCACTGCTGCCGCCAACCGCCTCTCCTTTGCCGCTGAGCATCGTCATCTGGTCGACGACGACTTCGGTGGAATAGCGCGTGACTCCGTCTTTTTCCCATTGGCGGGTGCGCAGGCTCCCTTCGACATAGATTTTTGACCCTTTGCGCAGGTAGTCGCGAGCCACTTCTGCAGTGCGCCCAAAAAACACAAGGGAATGCCACTCGGTGCGCTCGCGCCGCTCGCCGCTTTGGCGATCTTTCCAGGTCTCACTGGTAGCGATACTCAGATTGGTCACGGCATCGCCGGAGGGCAACGCCCGTGTCTCTGGGTCGCGCCCGCAGTTACCGATTAATATGACGCGATTGACGCTGCCTTGCCCAGATGCCATCAGATTTATCCTATTCTGCAATGTTCCAGTGTGGCGATATCCTGCGTAGGTGCAATGTTGCGATGTGTGGCACTACAACAATATGAGCTATACAGGTACGACTTACAGTGCATTGTAATACCCCATCGTATTGCACCCCCTCATCAAATGGTTATAGCGCCTTTGCTATTTGGTTGCTACTGTCTGCTGTCCAGTGCGGGTGTTGCGCCACAGCCATGGTAGCCAGCTGCCGAGTAGCACGGCACCCAGTGTGAATACTGCTGTTGCACCACCGCGCTCAAGTGCGAGGCCGCCGAGTAAGCCACCGCTGAAGGCGCCGAGAAACTGGGCGCTACTGAACAGGCCTAGCACGGCGCCGCGCCGCGCCGCAGCTGCCTGCTGTCCCATCAGGGTTGGCAATACGGCTTCCAGCAAATTGAAGCCCGCGAAGAACAGCACCAGCCCCAGTAGCGCAGCCATCGGTTTCAGCGCCAGCAGAGCCAATGCCAGTACGCTACACAGCGCCGCCATCGGCAGTATGCTGGGCTCTGGGCGGCGGCGCTGACGCGCCAGCGCCAGCATCGGTAACGCTGAGAGAGGTAGCACGATAGCGTACAGCTGCCAGTGAGATGCGGGGGCATAGCCGAGCTGTTGCCACAAGACTCCCGGGATGGCGACAAAGGTGGCGGTTAGTGCGAGATGGGTCGAGAAGGCCACGCCGCACCACCCCAGCGATGGCATTTGTATCACTGTTAGCGGTGTCTTTGACTGCTGCGCGCTCTTGCTCCGTTCAGTGTCGGGTGCATCTGGCACGGTGCTCGGCAATAGCGTCAATACCAGTACACAACCGAGTACACCCAGTGCGGCATTGGCGAAGAATACCGCCTGTGGCCCTCCCAATGGTAGGAATAGTGGCCCTAGTAGCAGGGCGGCGAAGAAGCTGCCACCGATGACGATGCCGATCACAGCCATACCGTTGAGGCGCTGTGCCACTCGTAGCTGGTCGCCGAGACAGGCCAACAACACACCGGCGATGGCACCTGAACCTTGCAACAGACGACCAATAGTGATACCGGTGATGGTTTGCGAAAGCGCTGCAACCACGCTACCAGCGATGAACAGACCCAGCCCAAGTAGTAGCAATGGCCGCCGTCCGTAGCGATCTGACAGCCAGCCGAAAGGGTACTGCAACAGGGCTTGGCTCAGTCCGTAGATTCCTATCGCTAGCCCGACGGTGACGGGTGTGGCTCCGGCAATGCGCCCAATGTACAGTGGTAACACTGGCAGAATCATGAACAGCCCAAGCATCCTCAGTCCGTAGAGCGCCGCCAGCACAGCCAGCGCACGGCGCTCCGATGAAGTCATGGCGGTGGCGATTTGAGTCATCTCGGTGTCGCTGGACTGGTTAGGGTGGAGTGGTGCATTCTCTACGATGAGGTGAAGCGGGGGCTATACTAAGCGGCTGTGCTCAATATGGGTTGTTCAGTGCTGCTTTATTCATCAGAGGTCTATTCCATTGGGTGATTTCATTCGGGTGCGCGGTGCCCGTACCCACAATCTACAAGCTGTTGATGTCGACTTGCCGCGCAACCAGCTGATCGTCGTGACCGGTTTGTCTGGCTCGGGCAAATCCTCGTTGGTCTTTGACACGCTGTATGCCGAGGGGCAGCGGCGCTATGTCGAATCGCTGTCGGCCTATGCACGGCAGTTCCTGTCGCTTATGAACAAGCCCGATGTCGATCACATTGAAGGCCTTTCACCCGCTATTTCCATTGAGCAAAAGGCCACCTCCCACAACCCGCGCTCTACTGTTGGCACGATTACTGAGATACAGGACTACCTGAGGCTGTTATTCGCTCGCGCTGGGGAACCGCGCTGTCCTCGCCACGGAGAGCGTTTGGCTGGGCGCAGTATTAGTGAGATGTGCGAGGCCATCTATCAGCTCGATACCAAGCAGCGCTGGATGTTGTTGGCTCCAGTGGTACGTGACCGCAAGGGGGAGCATCTGCACACCTTGGAGGAACTGCGGCGGGGTGGTTTTGTGCGCGCCCGCATCGGCGGCATCCCCGTCGATTTGGATCAGGCTCCGACATTGGACAAGCGTCGCAAACACAGCATAGAGGTGGTGGTGGATCGCTTCCGCATCCGCCCCGACCAACAGTCTCGCCTCGCCGAGTCACTGGAGACGGCGCTACGGGTCGGCGGTGGGTTAGTGCAAGTCGCACCGCTGGACGGCGATGCACAGATGTTGCGTCTATCTTCGCTCTATGCTTGCTCGGAATGTGGTTACAGCATCCCCGAGCTGGAGCCGCGCTTTTTTTCATTCAACAATCCGGCGGGTGCCTGCAAAGACTGCGATGGCCTCGGTGTCAGCCGCTTCTTCGATGCTGATCGGGTGGTGGCTCCTGAGGCCACCCTGGCCGAGGGGGCGATCCGTGGCTGGGATCGCAATACTTTTTACTTTCAGATACTGCGCTCGCTGTCGGAACACTATGGCTTTCGCATGGATATTCCCTTCCGGCGTTTGGCGCGTCGCCATCAGCGCCGGATCCTTGATGGCAGTGACGGGGAGAAGATTGAACTGCGTCATGTGGCGGAGAATGGGCGTATTTACCGCAGAAGAACGGTTTTTGAAGGGGTGCTCCCCAATTTGGAGCGGCGCTACCGAGAGACGGAATCAGAGCGTTTGCGTGAGGAATTGTTGCGTTTTATCAGTACCCGTCCCTGCCCATCTTGCGAAGGCGGGAGACTACGTGAAGAGGCGCGCCATGTCTTTGTCGGCGAGGCCAATCTGCCGCAGCTGAGCGCCCTGCCGGTGGACGAGGCGCTGAGCCATTTTGATGCCCTACGCCTCAGCGGCCATCGCGGTGAGATCGCCGAGAAAATCTTGCAGGAAATTCGTAGCCGCCTGCGTTTTTTGGCCGATGTCGGCCTCGGCTATCTGAGTTTGTCGCGCCGTGCCGAGAGTCTATCTGGCGGCGAGGCGCAACGCATTCGCCTCGCCAGTCAGATCGGGGCTGGCTTGGTTGGAGTGCTGTACACCTTGGATGAGCCGTCCATCGGCCTGCATCCCAGAGACAACGGCCGTCTGTTGCAGACGCTGTGCCGCTTGCGTGATCTCGGCAATACCGTAGTGGTGGTAGAGCACGATGAGGAGGCGATTCGCAGTGCAGATTATGTGATTGATATTGGCCCTGGTGCGGGTGCGGCGGGTGGGCGAGTGGTTGGCAGTGGCTCGCCAGAGCACTTGAGTTCCTGCCCGCAGTCGCTGACCGGGCGCTATTTATCGGGAGCCGAGAGTATCCCGTTGCCAGCGCGCCGCCGCCAACGAGATGAGCGTCAGCTAGTCATCACGGGAGCCAGTGGTAATAATTTGCGTACGGTGGACTTGAGCTTACCGCTGGGGCTGTTTTGTTGCGTCACTGGGGTATCTGGTTCAGGCAAATCTACACTGATCAACCAGACGCTATATCCGGCGGTGGCCGCGCGCCTGCTACGGCAGTCCGCCGCCCCGCGCGCGATGCCTTTCCAGAGTGCATCCGGTCTTGATGCGCTGGACAAATGTGTATCCATTGACCAAGGCCCTATCGGTCGCACACCGCGTTCCAACCCGGCCACCTACACCGGTCTATTCACCCCAGTGCGTGAGCTGTTCGCGGCCACTCGTGAGGCGCGCACGCGCGGTTACAAGCCCGGGCGCTTCAGCTTCAATGTGGCTGGCGGGCGCTGTGAGACCTGTCGCGGTGACGGCTTGATCAAGGTGGCGATGCACTTTCTGCCCGATATCTATGTCAGCTGTGAGACCTGTGGCGGTCAGCGTTACAACCGCGAGACCTTAGAGGTGCGTTACAAGGATCGCAACATCCACGAAGTGCTCAACATGACGGTGGCTACGGCGCGTGAGTTTTTTGATCCCGTGCCGATGTTGGCGCGCCGCCTGCAGGCGCTGATGGATGTCGGCCTTTCCTACATTCGCTTGGGGCAGTCGGCGACCACTTTATCTGGCGGTGAGGCACAGCGTGTCAAATTGTCTCGTGAGCTGTCGCGTCGCGACACTGGACAGACGCTGTATCTGCTAGATGAGCCGACCACTGGCCTGCATTTTCACGATGTGCGGCAGCTGTTGGTTGTGTTGCATCGCCTGTGCGATCGCGGCAACACGGTGGTTGTGATCGAGCACAACCTCGATGTGATCAAGACAGCCGATTGGATTGTCGACTTGGGGCCTGAGGGGGGCAAGGACGGCGGTGGTGTGGTGGTCATGGGCACACCCGAGGAAGTGGCCGCCTGCAAGGCCTCGCACACGGGTCGTTTTCTGCGTCAAGTGCTGTCTTCACGCCGCCGCACCAAACGCAAGACATAGGGCTCGCTGTGTGGTGACATGGTGTTGCCGTGGCTATTCAGTCTTGGCCCGGCGAGCGCTATAATCTTTCGAGCTGCCTTTGTGCCCTTGCGAGGCGCTGGCATTTACCACTATCAGGAGCCTTCAAATGACCACTTCATACCTAGCACGAGCACGTGATCTCGCTGAACAGATCGATCGCCATGGCATCGCTGTCGGGGAGAACCCTGTCTCTGAGGACAGCATCCGTCTGTTGCGTGATGCCGAGTTGTTTGCGGTGATGACACCGCGCGAGGTCGGCGGCTTAGAGTTGCCGTTGGCCGATATTCTTGATATCTGCGCTGAGGTGTCGCGCGCGGATCCTTCTACCGGTTGGTGCCATATGGCAGTCGTAGTCTCTGTTGCCTACTTCGGAGCCTACACCGACAAAGCCACGGTTGAGCGCATGTTCGCCCGTGGTGTGCCACTGGTTGCTGGTCAGTTTGCTCCCAACGGTCTGGGGGTGCGCGAGGGCGATAACTACCGCGTCAGCGGTGACTATCAGTTCGGCAGTGGTGTGCTGTTCTCGGACTACATCGGCCTGGGCATGGTAACCGACGATGCCGAGCCGCAAATGGTCGGCAGCTGTGTACCCAAGGAGCAGGTGAAGTTCAGTGGTAATTGGGATGTGATGGGTTTGCAGAGTACCGCTAGCGTGGACTACAGCATCCGCGATGCCGTGGTGCCGGCCGGAGCCACTTTTGACATCCTCACGCCCGAGGTGCATCGCGGCGGCGATGTCTACCGCCTTGGCATCCTGCCGCTGACGGCGATTGGGCATGCTGGTTTTAGCCTCGGTGTGGCACGGCGTGCGCTAGATGAGGCGTTGCGTATTGCTACTGCGGGGAAGCATCGCATGGGGCATGGCTCCAAGCTGTCGGACAGCGATCACTTTCTCCTCGCCATCACCCATGCCGAGTCGCGTTTCCGTGCTGCCAATGCTTGGCTACATCAGATGGTGGCGCGGGCGGAGGACAGTGTGCGCGATGGCGGTGCAGTGGATAATGTGCTGTGCAACGAGCTGCGTCAGGCGACGGTGTTCTTGTCCCGAGAGTCCGCCGACATTGTGCGCGAGTGCTATTTACACAGCGGCACAGCAGCGCTACGCGAGGGACCGCTGGCGCGTTGTTTTCGCGATGTACATGCCAGCACCCAGCACTTCTTCGCCGGGCAAGCCGGGACGCTTGACATGGGGCGTGACTTGCTCGCCGCCGCCACCTTGGCTACTGATGCAGAATGATCAGCAATTTTCAAGATAAGACAGCGGTTGTCACCGGTGCCGCCAGCGGCATTGGACGGGCGCTTTCACGGCGCTTGGCAGCCGAGGGCATGTGTGTCGTCTTGGCCGATGTGGAGGCGGCGCCGTTGGCCGCAGTAGAGGGCGAGTTGCGTGAGAGCGGTGCCCAGTGTTTGGCACAGGTGATCGATGTAAGCGATCCCCAATCCTTGGTCACGCTGGCGGCGGCGAGCAAGGCCACTTTCGGAGCGGTGCATCTGCTGTGCAACAACGCTGGGGTATTGACAGGCGGGCGCTTGTGGGAGTCGCCGATGGCAGATTTCCACTGGCAAATGGATGTCAACTGTTGGGGCATTTTGCACGGCGTACAGGCTTTTGTGCCCTTGATGCTGGAGCAGGGCGGTGAGGAATTACACATCGTCAATACTGCTTCGATGGCGGCGCTGACGACACTGCCTTTTTCAGGCGGCTATCACATCAGCAAGCATGCGGCGCTGGCACTGTCCGAGGTGCTCTACAAAGAATTACAGGCCGTGCCGAGCAAGATCGGCGTTTCGGCGCTATGCCCCGAGTTAGTCAACACCCGCATCTCCGAGCGCGACCGCCATGTCTCATCTCCCAGTGACGAGGGAACAGGCGACAACAAGGTCTATCGGGACATGATTCATCAGGCGACTGCTGAGGGCACGGCCACCGGTTTGGATCCTTCCATCATGGCCGAGCGCATTGTGAGAGCGGTGCGCGAAGATCGCTTCTACATCCTTGCCGAAGACGGCTGGCGCGAGTCATGCAATGTTCGCTTGCGCGAGATCTTAGCAGCGGATAACCCGACGTTACATGTGCCAGAGGATGCGGGGTAGGGGGAATTTTTTTGAGTCGGGGATTTGTATAAAAAACTAGTGAGGGGAAAATTTACACGCCTCAACCTGAGTACGATTCAGCGTTCCAAGGTTATATGCCGTGTACATGGCACATTATTCTTTTATTGAGTCCTCCCCCACCGCCCCCCCAACACCCGCTCCCCCGTCGCTCCAGTAGCTGCCGGAGCATTGGCCGCCCGCCCGCGCAACGCTTGACGCGCCAGCCAAGCAAAGCCCACGGCCTCGACCCATTCGGGATCGTGACCCAATGCAGTAGTGTCGTGTAAGGGGTGCCCCTGTGCCTGTGCCGCAATGCGCTCTACTAAATAGCTATTGCGTGCCCCGCCACCGCATAAATAGATCGGTGCTCCAGCGGCCTGCGGTACTCGCTCTACCCCTCGTGCCACTGATGCCGCAGTCAATTCGCACAGTGTCGCCTGCACCTCCTGTGGCTCGGCGTTGGGTGCGGCGCGCAGGATGCCTAGACGCAACCAGCTGGGGTTGAACTCTTCGCGTCCAGTGCTGGCGGGCCAGGGGCGCTGGAAGAAGGGGTATTCCAGCAGGCGCTGCAATAGCCATGGCTCTACTTTGCCGCCGCGAGCCCAAGCGCCGTCGCGGTCGAAGGGTTGCTCTTGGTAGCGCTGGCACCAGTAGTCCATCAGCAGATTGCCGGGGCCAAGGTCGCCACCGAGTAGCGAGCCGTCGGCGCATAGGGCGCTGAGATTGGCAATGCCGCCGATGTTGACGATCAGACGAGTCTCACCAGGGGCGGCGAAGGCGGCGGCGTGGAAGGCGGGCGCCAGCGGTGCCCCTTGGCCGCCAGCGGCGATGTCGCGGCGGCGGAAGTCGCCCACCACTTCGATGCCGCAGCGCTCTGCTACGGTATTGGGGTCGCCGATTTGCATGCTGAAGCCGTTTTCGCCATCGGGGTGGTGGCGCACGGTCTGGCCGTGACAGCCGATGGCGGCCACCTCGGTGGAGGTGACACCGGCCTCTTTGAGTACGGCCTGCGTGGCATCGGCGAAAGCGTGTCCGAGGCGGCGGTCGGCGCGTCCGAGACGGTTGAGCTCATTATCACCAGGGACACACAGCGCCAGCAGCTCTGCGTGTAGGGCGGGGGGCAGTGGGTGACAGAGCGCCGCACGCAGGGTGAATGGGCGGCCATCGTCGCTGTTTCCGAACTCGACCAATGCGGCATCAATGCCGTCCAAACTGGTGCCGGACATCAGGCCGAGATACAAGTTCTGGGGCATGGATTGGATGATGCGGCATCTCAGCTGGCATTGTAGCCGTGCCGCTGTCATCACCACTTGATTGGGTTCCTGCCATTTTGCCATTAAAATGCGTTGTACCGCCGTTGTATTGCGCTGGGTCGGGCGCGGCACACATGTCTTTCTTAGAGGAATGGCGCCAGCGTGGGCTGGTCGCGCAGATTGCAGGTGACGAGGCGCGCTTGGCCGCGCATTTGGCTGTGCCGCGTACGATCTACTGTGGCTTCGACCCGACCGCCGATAGTCTGCATGTCGGTAGTTTGATGCCGCTGATCTCAATGCGGCGACTGCGGGCGGCGGGTCATACCGTGATCGCGTTGATTGGTGATGCCACTGCCCAAGTGGGTGATCCAAGTTTCAAGGATGAGGAGCGTACGCTGGTTGATCGCGACCAAGTGGTTTACAGTGCTGCACAGCTGGAGGCGCAGTTGAGGGCTATCGTCGATGCGCCAGCAGCAGATGGCACACCGCTACTCGGGGCGCTACTTATTGAGCGCAACCTCGTCTGGCATGGCGAGCGCCGTCTGCTGGATTTCCTGCGCGACCCCGGCAAGTACAGTTCGGTTAACGCCATGTTGCGCCGCGAGTCGGTGCGCCGTCGTCTAGAGCGCGATGATGCGGGGATCTCCTTCACTGAGTTCAGCTATGCGCTATTACAGGCCGATGATTTCGATGAACTGCATCGGCGCCAGGGCTGTACAGTGCAACTTGGCGGTAGCGACCAGTGGGGCAATATCACTGCTGGCATCGAGCTGGCCCGTCGCCGCAACGGTAGCGAGCTGTTTGGGTTGACCGTGCCGCTGGTGACACGATCTGATGGCGGTAAGTTTGGCAAGACCGAGGCGGGGGCGGTATGGCTCGACCCGAAGCGCAGCTCGCCCTATGCCTTCTACCAGTTCTGGCGCAATGTGCCCGATACCGATGTTGCCCATTACCGCCGCTGTTTCAGTGACATGCCGCTGGCCCAGCTGAAGCGTGACGAGCAGGACGGTGGTCAGTCGCACTCACAGGAGCAACTGGCCGCCGAATTGACGCGGCTAGTGCATGGGGAGGCTGGGCTGGCGGCCTCGCAGCGCATCAGCGCCGCGCTGTTTGGGGTGGCAATACAGACGCTCGAAGAGGGTGATTTAGCGCAGCTGGCGCAGGACGGCCTGCCGTGTTTGCACCTTGAAGTGGCAGAGTTGCCGCTGTTGGAGGCCTTGGTGTCCAGTGGCTTGGCGCGTACGCCACGCGGCGCGGTGACCATTGGACAAGCGCGAAAATTTGTGACCGAAGGAGCCGTTAGTATCAATGGTCGCCAGCAGTGTGATGTAGATGCAGTGTTGCGCCCGGCGGACGGGCTCTACGGCCGCTATCATCTGTTGCGCCGAGGCAAGAAGCAACACCATTTGCTGTGCTGGAAAGCGGGCGGATGATCTCCTGCTAACCGGATCTTTTTAGGGAACGCCTGAATAAATGCACCCGACTGACTTTCTAATTGCCCTCTATTGAAGATTTCACCTTATGATCGCCAGTATTTCAATACATTCTGAACCTGTTATTGGCTTTGAGAGGCCAATGAATTAGGCTATCCTGAAACGCTTGCCTAAGCATCGAAATAGGCTAAAATAGCCTTATTATTTAAATAAGTGACGCATTTGCTGTCTATGTTATTTGTTGCTCCATCGATTCCTATGCGAGGTCGAGATACCATTGATCGGGTATTCGTGCGTGGTTTGTGCGTCTTATTCCTGTTGTCCACTGCGGCGTTGCTTGGTGCTTGCGATAGCAATAATGAGAGCGAGTTTCCCCCGATTTCCGTTTATGTAGGAGTAGACCGCACTCTAGTGGCCAGTGGCGGGGCAGTGTATTTGAGTGGTAGCGCTATCAGCCATCATGGACGCACACTGAGCTATGCATGGACGCAAGTAAGTGGCCCTACGGTTAACTTGATCATAGAGGGGCAAACTGCTGTGGCATCCTTCACAGCTGCTGCCACTTTGCTTGGAGGAGCGGATTGTGTGCCCTTGGTGTTCCGGTTAACGGCCACGGATAGCGCAGGCAACGGCCTCAGTGCCGACACAACGCTTATATTAGCGGCCAAATCTGGTCTGAGTGCCTGTCCGCTCAGCGTGAACTCACTTGGGTTTAGGCTCTCGGGGCAAGTGACTTATGCACGCGTTCCCCATGCCAGCAACTACAGCTTGAACCATGCAGCTACCTATACCGCTCCTGCCCGTGGTGTTCGGGTAGAGTTGATTAGCGCAAGTGCTTCGACGATGGTTACCAAGACCGACAGCGCTGGCATGTATTCCTTTGCTGGGAATATAGAGGCGCAATCCGTTCTGCGAGTTCGGGCAGTAGCGGAGTTGGATGAGAGCACCGCAGATCCATCATGGTATGTGGCTGTGAGCGATACATCTCAAGCCTATCCCTATCCCGTGTATGCTTTGGGAATGCAAATTATAGTGCCGCAACCCTCTTCCGGCGTAAGTTCTGTGGACATAACGGGCGATCTACATGCGGCATCCGGTTGGGGGGTGAATGCCAATGCCTACACAGACCTGCCAGCTGCGGCACCCTTTGCTATTCTAGATTCGATCTATGGGGCGCTACAGGGTTTGGCGACCGTGTCTGCATTTTCTACGCTTCCTCCAATCACTGTGAGTTGGACTCCAGATTATCCAGAGTCTGGATCTTACTACGATGGGCAGTTTCTGGTTATAGCTAGCGATCTATTGTCCGATTCCGATGCGTACGATTCCGCCGTGGTTATTCATGAATTGGGGCACTATTTGGAAGATAGCCTGTCTCGATCCGATAATACTGGGGGGCGCCATTATATTTCCGGCGCGAGGGCAGATATGAGGTTGGCTTTTAGCGAGGGGCTGGCTTCTGCTTGGGGGGCGATATTGTCTGGAGATGTACTGTATCAAGATGCTAATGTGAATGGAGGCTTTGGGTTTAGTGTTGAAACCATTAGCAATAGCCACACCAATGCAGGTTGGTACTCCGAGCTCTCCATGATTTATCTACTGTACGATTTGATGGATAGCCAAAATGATGGGGTCGACTTGGTGTCACTTGGCATGGAACCTCTTTATGATGTGTTACTCAACGAGCACCGGACAGGTGCTCCCTACAACTCTATTTTTACTTTTATCACTGCGCTCAAAGCTAAGAATCCGGCACAGGCATCGGCGATTGACAGTTTGGTGTCCAGCCAAGCTATTAATTCTGCGGCTATTGATGTCTATGGCAGTAATGAGACTAATAGTGCTGGGACAACGGGTAGTGAAGTATTGCCCATTTATACGCAGCTGCCCACTGCGGGTTCTTCCACTCCTGATGTGGTCTGCACTAGCACTAGGTTTAGTCTGGATGGTGGAACCACCAACCAGCTATCTAACAGACGGTTTTTTCGCCTCAGCGCAAGTGCGAATACTACTTATGATATTGCGATGGAGCTGATGAGTGGGACGTTGCCGGAAGGCACGACCCCCTTCTTACTGCTCAAGGAGGATGCCCCTGCGAGTACTTGTGTGATGCCCAGCAATAGCCTCGCATGTTTTGCTAGTGGGGCTAATAGCTCTTTCCGTTTTACCAGTACTGGTGGTGGCACCCATGTCATGGAGCTCGTGGAGTATCCCGGACGAGCGCCAAACGCAGGCAGTACTTGTTATCACATCACGACGACAAGGCGCTGAAGCAATGGGCAAAAAGCAGCTACATTTTATGTACTATCCCCTCTTGGCGCTGTGTATTACCGTTGCCATCAGTTGTATGGTGGTGGACAGCGGCGAGCATTTCGACACCTCGGCGGCGAGTGATCAGCGTGGTGATGTCGCTGTTGGGCGGCACTTGGAGCGGCATTCCGGGCACCATCGCACGGCCAAGCTCAGCGCTCCAATTACATTGACCGCTGAAGTTCCTGCGCCGATTGGGGTTGGCGAGACGGTAACGGTCGTGTTGGGGTTGCGCAGTGCACATCGCGCAGGGCGCATGGAGGTATCGGCGAATTTTCCTGATGGCTTGGCGGTACTCGGCGTACCCAGCGCCGTCTTTTATTATTCCAATGCCGTGTCCGAACACCGCTGGGAACTGTCGATCAGTGCGCTGAAAGCGGGTAACTTGCGCTTCGGTGTGGTCGCCCAAGAATATGATGCCAGTGGTAATGCACAGCTGTTCAAAGGCTTTTCCGTGCCGGTGGCGGTGGGAGATCCGGTGGCTAATGCAGCCGCATTTAAAGCACAGCAGGCGAGTTCTCCCTACTTGCGTACCGATGCTTCTGGTCGTCGCTTGATAGAAATGCCCGCCTCTGAACCTCCTCCCCAGTAAGTCGATACTGCACACGCATACACTGTTGCATTTAAGCGCCACAGCTTAGAGAGTTCCTCTCATTGCGATATTTTGGGTCGGGTAAGGGCATCGCTGGTCGAGCGAGTCAGCTTATTTGGTGTGCCGATGCCCAGCGCTGGTGTTAGAGTAGGCATTGATAGATTGCTGGGGTAGCCATGGTGGTGGAAATAGAGCCCTCTCGCTCGCTCAAGCAGGTGACCTTGGCATGGGGAGACGATGAGTACAAGTAGCGCCAGCGGCTGGCGCGGCACCTTGGCGGCCTATCGTGGCCCGCTGATGCCACAGGTTTTTCTGCTCGGGGTGATCAGTGGTTTCCCATGGGTACTGATCGGCTCGTTGCTGACGTTGTGGTTGCAGGAGGCAGGCTTTAGCCGTGGCCAAGTCGGGCTGTTTGGCGCAGTGTTCATGGTCTACGCCATTAATTTACTGTGGGCACCGCTGGTGGATGCGGTGCCGCCGCCGTTGCTACGCCGTTTTGGCCAGCGGCGCGGTTGGATCGCCTTGATGCAACTGCTGATCTTCATCCTGGTATTGGCGCTGTCAGTATTAGATCCAGTGAGTCATCTGTGGCTGATGGCGGCTACAGCGCTCGGTATCGCCACGGCCAGCGCGACCCAAGATGTGGCGATTGATGCCCTGCGCATTGAGCTGGTTGGCTCTAATGAACCGCAACGCCTGGCCAGTGGGGCGGCGATGGCAGTGTCTGGCTGGTGGGGGGGCTATGGCTTGTTGGGAGGCTTGTTGCTCGGTTTGGCCGCTCAGCTTGCGCAAAATATGATGACGGGGGAATACTGGCTGTGGTGTTATTGGGCGGCGGCGGGCATTGGGGCGCTGTTGACACTCGTCATGTTGCGTTGGGTGCCAGAGCCTGAACGGCATAGTGCGGTGGCCACTAGTGATAACGATGTATTGTCCCCCGCCGCCACTGTTGATAGCGGTGGTGTGACTGCCGTTGCGCCACCGTCGACCGCCGATAGCATCGCGGGGCGTATTGTGTTGGGTTATGTCGCCCCATTGCGCGCCTTCCTCAGCCATCACGGCACCCGGCTCGCCCTGATCTTATTGTTGGTAGTGTTTGCCTTCAAGATCGGGGAAGCGATGCTGGGACGTATGTCGCTACTGTTCTACACCGAGATCGGTTTCTCCAAGGGCGATATCGCGCTGTATTCCAAGGGCTTTGGCAGCATCAGCTATTGTGTGTTTGCCATCGTTGGCAGCTTGATCAGCGTCCGCTATGGCCTATTCCGCGGCCTACTGCTGTCTGGCATCGCCATGGCAGCAACCAATTTGCTGTTTGCGCTGTTGGCGTGGCGGCCAGAGGGATGGCTGTTCGGGGTGGCAGTGATCACTGACCAACTCACTACCGCTGTTTCCACAGTGGCCTTTGTCGCTTTCCTCTCTAGCTTGTGTCAACGTGGTCACACTGCCACGCAGTACGCCGCACTGGCTTCGCTGGGCAATCTCTCGCGCACCACGTTGGCGGTGGGATCTGGTTTCATCGTCGATGGTCTGGGCGGCGATTGGCCGCTGTTTTTCCTGCTGACAGCGCTGATGGTGTTGCCTAGCCTCGCGCTCCTGCTATGGCAACGCGCCCCGATCCAGAGAGCGTTGCGGGCTGCTGCGGCACCTTAAAAAAGAGCAAAAGTTGTGGGAGGCGCGCCGTCCGGCTACAGTCTGAGGGCTGCATCCACCTCAATGACGCGACCACTGACATAGTCGTTTTCAAATAGATAGACGGCGGTGTGGGCGATTTCTTCGGGGTGCCCCAAGCGCTTGAGCGGGATACTGTTGATCAGTCGTTCCCGGGCATCGTCTTGCATGCTGGCAACCATGCTAGTTTCGATGACCCCCGGGGCGATAGCGGCGCAACGGATGCCGTAACGCGCCAGTTCTTTGCCCCAAGTGGTAGTCAGTGCGGCAACTCCAGCCTTGGCTGCCGAGTAGTTGCTCTGTCCGGCATTGCCAGCCCTAGCGATACTTGAGATGTTGAGGATCAGCCCTGGCGTGCCGCTCAGCGCCATCTGCGTCGCCGCCGCACGACCACACAGGAACACGCCGTCCAAATTCACCGACATGACTGCGCGCCAGTCGGCGAAGCTCATGCGCTTGTCAAGGATGCCGTCCTTGACTTTGACCAGCAGGGCATCACGTGTGATGCCAGCGTTATTGACCAGACCATGCAGTGTTCCCTGCTCGGCGAGGTTGGCAAACAGTGTCTCCACCTATTCCGGCGAACTGATGTCAACAATGTGGCAGCTTGCCCCGCCACCGGCCTGACGGCATAGCGTCGCGCTCTCTTCCAGTGCCTCAGCGGCTAGATCAATGAGTGCAAGTTGTGCGCCGCGGGCGGCCAGCGCGATTGAAATGGCTCGCCCCAGCCCTTGGCCGGCACCTGTCACGGCGATTCGCTTATCTCTGAGTTCCATTGTGAGGTAGGTCTCCTAACGGGGTATTCCAAGTGCCAAAGTGCTGTTTTTCGAGCCACTAGATCCTGCTTCTCCGAGCACAAACTGGCTCGCCTATAGCGGGGGGGTTGATTTTTGAGTTAGCCACCCCCATATTAGCAGTATCCAGATGGTATGGTCTGTCACACGGTGATAGAGCTCAAACCGCTGGTCACAATTTGGCTGAGTAGCATGGAGCTGCTCTCGCCGCAGGTTTCAGCAGATTCCAAACAGCCGGTAGCCGGCGCGAGGAGAGGACAACAATGGCCATGAAGATCACTCCGTTGCACGACCGTGTGGTAGTGCGTCGCAAAGACGAAGAGGAGACCACCGCTGGCGGCATCGTGTTGCCAGGCAGTGCCAAGGAGAAGCCCAATCAGGGCGAAGTTGTGGCGGTGGGTCCTGGGACTTACCAAGACAGCGGCGAGCGTCGCCCGCTATCGGTTAAGGTCGGCGATCAGGTGATTTTCGGCAAGTATGCCGATAGCAATACGGTGCAGGATGACAGCGAAGAGTTGATCATCATGCGCGAGGAAGAGATCTACGCCACGGTGGATTGACCGAGTGCGTAGCCTCCCCATCATCCACCCAGACAGTCGAGCAGACAGTCGAGTGCTTTGCGCCTGACGGCGTCGGCACAGTAGTTAAATACAGCACAACCGCAGAGGATAGAGAAAATCATGAGCGCAAAAGAGGTCAAATTTGGTGAATCAGCTCGCAGGAAGATGCTGGACGGCATCAACATGCTGGCTGATGCGGTCAAAGGCACACTTGGTCCCAAGGGGCGCAATGCCATTTTGGACAAGTCTTTCGGGGCTCCGACTGTCACTAAAGACGGGGTTTCGGTGGCCAAAGCCATCGAACTCAGCGACAATTTTGAGAACATGGGTGCACAGATGGTCAAAGAGGTCGCATCTCAGGCCTCTGATGCTGCTGGTGATGGTACGACCACTGCTACTTGCATCGCGCAGTCCATCGTCCTCGAAGGCTTCAAGTCGGTGGCCGCTGGCATGAATCCTATGGATCTCAAGCGCGGCATTGACCGGGGGGTTGTTGCGGTTGTGGCCGAGATTGAGAAGATGGCTGAGCCCTGTGCAGACAGCAAGGCGGTCGCTCAAGTGGGCACCATCTCTGCCAACAGCGATGAGCAGATCGGCCAAATTATCGCCGATGCGATGGACAAGGTCGGCAAAGAGGGCGTGATCACGGTTGAAGAGGGCAACAGCCTTGACAACCAGTTGGATGTGGTTGAGGGGATGCAGTTTGATCGCGGTTACATCTCACCTTATTTCATCAACAATCAAGAGAACATGAGTGTCGAGCTGGACGATCCTTTCGTCTTGCTGGTGGAAAAGAAAATCTCCAATGTGCGCGATATGTTGCCGCTGCTCGAACAGGTCGCCAAGAGTGGAAGGCCACTGGTGGTGCTAGCCGAGGATCTGGAAGGCGAGGCATTGGCCACACTGGTGGTGAACAACATGCGTGGCATCGTCAAGGTGTCGGCGGCCAAGGCACATGGTTTTGGCGATCGTCGCAAGGCGATGCAGGAAGACTTGGCAATCCTCACTGGAGGCACCGTGATCTCCGAGGAAGTGGGGTTGGATTTAGAAGGAGCCACGTTGGATCATCTGGGACGCGCCAAGCGGGTGACGATGACCAAAGAGAACACCACGGTGATAGATGGTGCGGGTGATGCCGCAAAAATCAAGGGGCGTATCAGCCAGATTCATGCCCAGATTGAGGAGGCTACCTCTGACTACGACAAAGAGAAACTCCAAGAGCGCATGGCAAAATTAGCGGGTGGGGTGGCAGTGATCAAGGTCGGTGCCCCCACGGAAGTTGAAATGAAAGAGAAGAAAGCGCGCGTTGAAGATGCTTTGCATTCTACTCGGGCGGCGGTTGAGGAAGGAGTGGTGCCCGGTGGCGGTGTTGCTCTGATCCGCGCCCAGCAGAAGATTGAGGGGATGAAAGGAGCCAATGAGGATCAGACGACTGGCATCCGCATCCTGTGCCGTGCGCTTGAGGCTCCGTTGCGTCAGATCAGTGCCAATGCTGGCGATGAGCCATCGGTGGTTGCCAATCAGGTCAAGTTGCTGTCGGGAAATCAAGGCTATGATGCTGCAATATCCGAATACGGCGATATGATCGAAAAAGGCATCCTTGATCCGGCCAAGGTGACTCGCGCCGCACTACAGTCCGCGGCTTCGGTTGCCGGAATGATGCTGACCACCGAGGTGATGGTCGCTGAGCTGCCCGAAGACAAATCAGCTGCCCCACCGGCGATGCCTGGTGGTGACATGGGCGGCATGATGTGAGATCCCGTCAAAGCTGGATTCCCGGGAAACATGACTCCCGGGGGTCAAGCGGGGTTGTAAACAGAGAGGTCAAACCAATGAAAGCCCGTCCACAGTAGCCAGTGGGCGGGCTTTTTACACATGAGGAGCAGGGAGAGAGCAGGACGAGGATGTGGTAGGGTGCCCGAGTCGTTTTTCCATAAGATGGATATCCGTGCACTCTCTAGTATGTCCCCATGGCAGGCAATGCCCCCCTTTAGTGGGTAGGCTCATGCTTCTGCTATAATGGATGCAGTAGGTTGTTCTTAGATATTGATGTTGCAATTTTAAGGCGCAAGCAATCTTATACCAGTGTAGTTAACGTATAGGTAAGGAGAGACCCCATCATGATTTTTAGTGATGCAGAAAGCATTTTTCGTTGGTTACATGTGCTGTGTGGCATTGTTTGGATAGGCATGTTGTACTATTTCAATTTTGTCCAGACTGAGTTTTTCAAGGAGACTGAGGCCTCTGTCAAACAGAACGTCCTCATTCAGTTAGTCCCACGAGCTTTGTGGTGGTTTCGCTGGGGTGCCGCCTTTACATTGCTGACCGGCTTGGTGCTGTTGCTGATGAAGTGGCCAGGCTGGAGCTTGTACATTTATTTTGGTAGCCTGCTCGGTATTTTGATGGCTATTAATGTTTGGTTTGTCATCTGGCCAAACCAGAAGATTGTCATTGAAAACGCTTTCAATGAACATCAGGGACGCCCAGGTATTGACGGTGCAGCGGATGCGCTTATGCGTGCAGGTTGCGCCTCTCGGCACAACACACTGTTTTCGGTGCCGATGTTGCTCTTTATGATCGCGTCGGCGCATGGAGGGGGCGATGGAGCCTATAATTTCTTGGATACTGGGTCAGCCTCATTGATTGGTACCGCGCTGATTTTATTGCTTGAATACAACGCATTGCGGGGTACGGTGGCTCGTGTCTTCATCACTTCAGTGCCACAGGTAATAGGTGCTGGCTTTGTGCTGACGTTGATCTTGGGGTGGGTTGCTGAACTACTGAGTTGATTGAGGGCGTTGCCAAGGATCTGGTCGGCGACGGGTACACATTGACGATTAAGGGTCACTACTTTGTACGCTTGACGCAAGCGCACTCTTAGCAAATTTGCACAACCACCCAGGCACATTGAGCTGCCATGCCCGAGCCCACTCCTACTGACCACAAGATGCCGAGCTTGGTTCCCGATGCTGGGGAGCGAGATTCGCATCATCGTGCAGTGGGGCATCGGCCGACTACTGGTGGGGGCTCTTCTAGAGTCGCTGTATGGACACTCTCATTGATGTTATTGCTAACACTGGTGGCGATAGCGGGAGGAGGGCTATGGTTCTGGGAGCAGCTACAACAAGCCAGTGTGAAGATGACGCAACAGGATGCGTCTTTAGAGCAGGTGCGCCAACGCCTAAGCAATACGCATATTGATCTCAGCGAGCACAGCAAGGGGTTGGCTGGGCAACTGTCTTCGTTCACTGCCCAACAAAACCAGTTGCAGGAGCAGGTGAGTGGCATAGTTGAGCAAATGGCCACATTGGAACTTGGGCAGCGTCAGCTCCATGAACAGCAGCGGGAACTAGTATCGCGTCAGCAACAAGTTGCCGAGCAACATAAGCAGCTCGCTCAGCGCCAGAAGCGACAAGACCAGCAATGGCAACGCAGTAGCCAATCATTGAATAAAGGCGTGCAGGCGTTGCGTGAAGAGTCTCAAGGGCTACTGGTGCGTCTTGAAGCATTGAGAGAGAAATCTACGCATGACAGCGGTGAATGGAGTACGGCGATGACGGTGTTGCAGGATCAGTGGCATGGGGTCGATGATCAGCTGCGGCAGCTGTCGGAGAGCGCGGCATTGCTCGACCGGCGCATTTTATTGAGTGAGGAATGGATTGAGGGGATCAACGCCTACCGGCGAGAGATCAACGAGCGTATCTTCCGCATGCAGCAGCTGCTGATCAATCGCGTCAGTGCGGATGCTGGTGTAGAGTCACCCACCGCCGACGATATTGGCCTCGATCTACAGGAATTGGCTCCACCTGATTTAGCTCCCGCGACCATATCACCATAGTGCTATGAGTGTTGTCATCCGCCAGCAAGATGTGATCGACAGCGTGGCCGACGCGTTGCAATTCATGTCCTACTACCATCCTTTGGATTTTATCCGCGCCGTGCACGAGGCTTGGCAGCGCGAGGAATCTGAGGCGGCTCGCGATGCCATGGCGCAGATATTGATCAATTCGCGCATGTGTGCCGAGGGGCACCGGCCGATCTGCCAAGACACAGGCATAGTCGTCGGCTTTGCACGCGTTGGTATGGAACTGCGCTGGGAAGCCGACATGAGCTTGGAGCAGATGGTCAGCGAGGGGGTGCGCCGCGCCTACTTAGATCCCGACAACGTACTGCGTGCTTCAATTTTGGATGATCCGGCTGGAGAGCGGCGCAACACTGGCGACAACACCCCAGCGGTGGTGCATTGTGAAGTGGTGCCCGGTGCTACGTTTGAGCTGCGGTTGGGAGCCAAGGGAGGTGGTTCTGAGAACAAAGCCAAACTGGCGATGTTGAACCCCAGCGACAGCGTTGTCGACTGGGTAGTGGAAACAGTGCCGACACTGGGGGCTGGCTGGTGCCCGCCGGGGATCTTGGGCATCGGTATCGGCGGCACGGCGGAGAAAGCCATGCTGTTGGCCAAGGAATCTTTGCTGGCGCCGGTGGACATACACGAGCTGCGTGAGCGCGGGGCATCAAGCCGTGCCGAGGAGCTGCGCCTTGATATCATGGAGCGAGTGAATGCTTTGGGTATCGGTGCACAGGGCTTGGGGGGACTGAGTACGGTGGTCGATGTCAAGGTGCTGGACTATCCCACCCATGCTGCTTCCTTGCCGGTGGCGATGATTCCCAATTGTGCCGCCACGCGCCACGCGCATTTTGTGCTGGATGGTAGCGGGCCGGTGTTTCAAGAGCCGCCCGCGCTGGATGAGTGGCCGCAGCTCAGCTGGGAACCAGGGCCACGGGCGCGTCGCGTCGACTTAGATACCCTCAGTCGCGAGGACATCGCCAAATGGCGCAGTGGCGAAACCATACTGTTGTCCGGTAAGTTGTTGACCGGGCGCGATGCCGCCCACAAGCGCTTGATCGCGTTGCTAGAGCGTGGCGAGGCACTGCCGGAGGGGGTCAATTTGGACGGGCGCTTCATTTATTATGTCGGGCCAGTTGACCCAGTGGGTGACGAGGTGGTAGGGCCAGCGGGGCCAACGACCGCCACGCGCATGGATCAGTTCACCAACTCGCTACTTGAACACACCGATTTGTTGGGGATGATTGGCAAGGCCGAGCGCGGGCCAGCGGCAATAGAAGCGATCCGTCGTCACCGGGCAGTGTATTTGATCGCTGTCGGCGGTGCAGCCTACTTGGTGGCAAAGGCGATCAAGTCAGCGCGAGTGGTGGCTTTCCCCGAGTTGGGCATGGAGGCAATCCGAGAGTTTGAACTGCGCGATATGCCCGTGACGGTGGCGGTAGACAGTCTCGGCGACTCAGTACACCAGAGCGGCCCAGCAGCTTGGCGAGAGCGCATCGCAGCAGCGCAGGTGGTAGAGGTGCGCTGATATTGATGGGCTCAGCACACTATTGCGAGTACATGATAGGGATTGGGTAGGGTGAAACAT
>JABABF010000077.1 GCA_014238345.1 Gammaproteobacteria bacterium | reverse complement strand
ATCATCCGCCGCAAAGTCCCAATGTAACCTAAATTGCTCTCATTACAGATAATATCCACCTGATCGCCAATTCCCAAACGCTTCACACTGGCGCACACCACCTCCAACGAGTCATCAGAACTCCCATCATCACAAAGTAGGCAACGCCACCCATCGTCGCTCTGCTCTGCTAGCGAACTCAAACAGTCATCAACATAGCGAGCTTGGTTGTAATTGGCCACCAGATAAGTCAGTATTTCCATCACATCTCTCAACACTACTGCTATAACCTACAAGTGACCCACTAGTATAGCAATCGCAACTCAACCGACCGCCCCCATAGTGGCTATTTGACTACCCTCTTGACCTCGCGACAGTGGCTGTCTACACTGCATGAGCGCCAGCACACACAGAATATTGATGTGGCGATAGTGAGGGATAACAATGCACGACCTAGTGATCAAGCAGGGGAAAATAGTCGACGGTACGGGTGCCAGCGCATTTATCGGCGATGTGGCTATAGACGACGGGCGTATCAGTAGCGTAGGCCAACTCAACGGGGTGCGTGCCCGGCGTAGCATCGATGCAGATGGACATCTGGTAACACCGGGCTGGGTTGATGCACACACCCATTTCGACGGCCAAGCTAGCTGGGATCCATTGCTGACACCCTCCTCCAACCAAGGCACCACCACCGTCATCATGGGCAACTGCGGGGTCGGCTTTGCCCCGTGCAAACCCGATCAGCACGAGGCACTGATCCATGTGATGGAAGATATCGAAGACATCCCCGGTAGCGCCTTGGCCGAGGGCATCACTTGGGAATGGGAGAGTTACCCAGAATACTTAGATGCACTGGAGCGACGCGAGCGCACCATTGACATCGGTAGCCAAGTCCCCCACTGTGCGGTGCGTTGCTATGTGATGGGCGAGGCGGGTGTCAACAACGAAACGGCAACACCAGAGCAGGTTTCACAAATGGCGCAGATAGTGCGCGAAGGCATCGCCGCAGGCGGAGTCGGATTCACCACCTCACGCACCAAATTGCATGTTACCCGTCACGGCAAAGTCATGCCCGGCACCTACGCCGACGAAGCCGAGTTGCTCGGCATCGGACAGGTGCTAGGCGAACTCGGGCGCGGAGTCTACGGCCTAGTCTCGGATTTTGATAACTGGAAGAGCGAGATGGATTGGATGAAGCGCCTCTCCATCAGCAATGGTTGCCCGATCAACTTCGTGTTGTTCTTGCGCAAGGACGACGAATTCGAGCGGATTCAACAGCAGCTCGACTATGTGCGCCAAGCCGCCAAAGAGGGTGCCCAACTGATTCCCCATGTCTCGCCCCGACCCGGCAATATCATGATGAACTTCAATGGCACCGTACACCCCTTCATGTTTTTTGAGAACTTCGCCCCGCTGTATGAGCTATCTCCAGAAGAGCGCATCCGACGGCTACACGACCCCGAATTGCGCCGGGCGATTCTCGCTGAAGAGGCCATCGTGCCCGAAATCCCTGTGGCCGCCGCGCAGGACATGATGGCCACCATCATCACAGGCTTCGACAAAATGTATGTCGTTGAATCGCCGCCCGACTACGAGCCAACACCAGACAAAAGCATCGCCGCCCGTGCAGCCGCTATGGGGGTGCCGCCACGACAATTTGCCTACGATATCCTGTGCCAGAACAACGGACAGGAAATGATCTATTTCCCTAACTTCGGCTATGACACTGGCGATATGTCGCGGCAAATTCACATGATCAAAGACGAAAACAGTGTCCTCAGCCTAGCCGACAGCGGTGCCCATTGCGGTGTACTCTGCGATGCCGCCATGCCGAGTTTTCTGCTCAGCTACTTGGTACGAGACCGCGAGCGCGGCGAGCGGGTCGGCTTGGAATGGGCGGTCAAATCACACACTAGGGACACGGCGCGTTGTGTGGGTCTTGAGGATCGAGGCACACTGGAGCCGGGGATGAAAGCCGACATCAATGTGATCAACTTCGAGCAGCTGCAACTCGATAAACCACAACTCGTACACGACCTGCCAGCCGGAGGGAAGCGCATCATCCAGACAGTGCAGGGCTACCGCGCCATTCTCGTCAGCGGCGAGCCGATATTTGAACACGGTGAGCACACGGGGGCATTGCCCGGCAAACTGATCCGCTTACAACACTAATAGCCTAGTAGCGGGCATCTTATCTGCCCATGCCACCAATGGGCGACAGCAACACTAGCACCCTGCCCGGTGCGCGCCTCGCGCTGGCGATGTTGTTGCTCGCCTATATCCTTTCCTTCATCGACCGGCAGATACTCAGCCTCATGGTCGGCCCAATTCGCACTGAACTCGGCATTGGCGATTTCCAATTTAGCCTGCTCAGCGGTGCCGCCTTCGCTCTGTTCTACACGCTGATGGGCCTCCCAATCGGTCGCTGGGCGGACAGCGGCAACCGTAGCCGCATCATCGTCATTGGCATCGCCCTGTGGAGCATGATGACAGCGCTGGGCGGCCTCGCCCGCAGTTTCGGCACACTGTTCGCTACCCGCGTTGGCGTGGCGGTTGGCGAAGCAGCCCTGTCGCCGCCGAGCTACTCCCTGCTCAGCGACTATTTCTCCCCGGAGCGCCTACCGCGAGCACTGGCGATCTACACCTTGGGTATCACTTTGGGCGGCGGCATGGCCTATCTGATCGGCGGAGCAGTCATCGGCTTAGTCGATAAGATGGATCCTATCTCATGGCCACTGGTCGGCGAGCTGGCTCCATGGCGGCTGAGTTTGATAGCCGTCGGTCTGCCCGGCTTGCTGGTGGCGCTGGCAGTCTACGCCACCGTGCGCGAACCACCGCGCCGCCTGCAATCGGGGGAAGAGAGCTCACTGTTGCCCGTGACTCAAGCCATCAGCCACCTCTGGCGTTGCCGGAGCGACTACGCCGTGGTGCTATACACCGTGCCCCTGCTATCCATCGCTGGCTACGGCTTCCTCGGCTGGTACCCCGAGTACCTGATCCGCACTTTCGGTGCCGAGCGCAGCCAAGCTGGCTACCTTACTGGCTGGCTCTACCTGCTCTGCGGCACCGCTGGTACGCTGTGTGGTGCCCGCGTCGCCGAAGCGCTAGCTCGTCGCGGCTACCGCGATGCCAATGGCCGGCTGGTGGCGTTGGTGGCCAGCGCCCTACCGATACCTGCGCTACTCTCCACCCAAGCTGGCAGCCTGACGCTGGCGGTGGCACTGGCAGCGCCAGTGATCTTTCTACTCAACGCCTATTTCGGTGTCTCGCTGGCAGCGCTACAGCTGGTCGCCCCCAACCGTATGCGCGCGCAATTATCAGCCGGGCTGCTATTTGCAACCAACTTGTTAGGTTTGGGGCTGGGAACTAGCGCCGTGGCCGCGCTAAGCGAATTCGGCTTCGGTGACGATGCCGCGCTGGGTCGCTCGCTGGCACTGGTCAGTAGCGCGGTAACGCTGCTGGCAGCGCTAGTCGCTTGGCATCAGCTCGGTGGCTACCGGGCGGCGGTGGAGCGACTCTACCGAGATTCGCTTTAGCTCCGGCTCGCAACGGCACATCGCCAGGCCAGCACACCGCGCTAGAGCGCTCCTTTGCCCCCGAGGAACCACTCCGTAGCCATAACAGTGCGCCACTAACGGCCAACAATCAATATTAATTCTCAACGAGGTAGCGACAAGGCTCGCCACCAGCCAGAGGTGATCGGGTAGCGCCGGTCGCGCCCAAAGGCACGGGAGCTGATGCGCACCCCCACCGGTGCTTGGCTACGCTTGTGCTCATTGCGCTCGACCAACGACAGCACATGGCGCACCTGCTCAACATCGAAACCAGCAGCAACGATGTCATCCATACCCTCATCGCCCTCTACATAGCGCTGCAGAATCTCGTCCAACACGGGATAGAGCGGCAGACTGTCATCATCACGCTGGTCGGGTCGCAGTTCCGCCGTCGGCGCCCGCTGCAATACCCGCTCTGGAATCACTGGTGCGCGGCGGTTACGCAGCTGCGCCAAGCGGTAGACCCGCATCTTTGGCACATCTTTGAGTACACAGAAGCCACCTGCCATATCACCATACAACGTCGAATAACCCACTGCCATCTCACTCTTGTTGCCGGTGGTCAGCACCAACAGGCCGCACTTGTTGGAGAGCCCCATCAGGAGCATACCGCGACAACGCGCCTGCAAGTTCTCCTCCGCCTCATTCGGTTCGGTACCAGCAAAATCCTCCGCCAGAGCGTCCATAAAGGCACGGTAAATTGGCTCAATGGGGCGGTTTCGATGGTTTACCCCGAGAGCCTCCGCCTCGGCCACTGCATCTTCAATGCTGATGTCCGCCGTGTAGCGTGAGGGCATCAACACCGCCTCAACCCGCTCCGACCCCAGCGCGTCGGCGGCGATAGCCAGCGTCAGTGCCGAATCAATCCCCCCAGATAGCCCGACCACCACGCCACGGAAGCCATTCTTAGCGACATAGTCGCGCAAACCACAGCACAGCGCCGCATAGATTTCCTCATCCTCCTCAGGCCAAGAGGCTATCTCACCCATCGCCGACACCACCATGCCCGCCTTACATTCAAAGCGCACCACCTGCAGGCAATCTACAAAGGCCGAGGCGACAGCACAGGGTCGCCCCGCCGCATCGACTACCGACGAGCCACCGTCAAACACCAATTCATCCTGGCCACCGACTAAATTGACATAGGCCAGCGGCAGACCCGTGGCTAGTGCGCGACGACGCAACAGCGCCAAGCGCTCGGCCTGCTTGCCGACATGAAAGGGCGAGGCATTGAGATTGATGATCAGCGCAGCACCTGCTACAGCGGCCTCCAGACAGCGCTCCGGCTCCCAGAGATCCTCACAAATACTGAGCGCAACGGGTAGCCCAGCGATATCGCAGAGCGTACCGCCCGGCGTATCGTCTTGACTACCCGGCACAAAGTAGCGCCGCTCATCAAAGACTTGATAGTTTGGCAGTGCCCGCTTGGCGTACTCGAACATCAATTCGCCGCCGTGGAACACCCCGGCCATATTCATCAAACCAGCGGAGCGACGGCGCGGATAGCCCACCACTACCCAGCGATCCGCTGGCAGGATGTGGGCAAGCCGCGCCAGCGCCACCTCGACCTGCTCGACGAAGCCGGGGCGCAGCAACAGATCTTCTGGTGGATAGCCGGTCAGCACGAGCT
>JABABF010000076.1 GCA_014238345.1 Gammaproteobacteria bacterium | reverse complement strand
TTCATGATGCCCCATACCGTGCCAAACAAGCCAATATAGGGCGCTGTAGAGCCCACAGTGGCAAGAAACCCTAAATGTACATCTAGGCGATCTTCCTCGCGCACTCGCACCACACGCATGGCTCGGTGTACGCCCTCCAATAGTGCCTCGTTTGTTGCACCACCGGATAGCTTGGAAAATTCGCCAAAACCCGCCCGGAAAATAGCGGGCAAGCCCGATGCCTGTGGCGAGATGTCCCTATACAGCTGAGCTAAATCCACTCCCGACCAAAAATCGGCTTCAAAGTCGTGTATCCCGCGCCAGATGCTGCTAAATAAATGTTGACGTTGAAAAATGACCACCCAAGAAACCACGGAGAGCAACAACAATATCCCCATAACTAGCTGCACTGGTAGGGTGGCATTGAACACCAAGTGCCACAGTGACATCTGTTCTCCCACTTGACTTCAGGCTCCCTGCACAGCTGGCGCAATCACTATAACCTGTCTGGCCGTCGCCATCAGCATTTAACTGCCCATCCCCCCAGCCTGCCAAACTGTGATGGTGTCGCGCAGGGCGACGGGAATCCGGCACACTCGCAGCCGCTGATCCACCGAGGCCCACTCCACCTGCCCATCGCAGAGTGCTTCCTCGCCACGCAACACGCCCTGCCACAGCACGATGTGTGCCCCGCCAACGCTCTCCAGACGCAAGCATATTCGCAATGAATCCGCTAACTTAGCTGGGCTGAGATAGCGCAACCGCAGAGCTCTCACCACAAAGGACGAGGCATCAGATCTGGGTGCCAGATGGCGCAACCACTCACTACGTGCGCGCTCCATGAAACGCAGGTAGCTGGTGTGGTAAACCGCACCGCCAGCATCGGTGTCTTCAAGGTAGACCCGCACGTCAATGCAAAACTGTGCGCCGCTCACGCTCCCTCCGGCAAGCCCAGCCCAGGCTGGCCGCTGGCGGCTGACGGCGGCTTGAGGCCGAGTACACTATAGGCTCGCGCAGCTGCTGTGCGCCCCCGTGCGGTGCGCAACAAAAACCCCTGTTGAATTAAGTAGGGCTCAACGACCTCCTCCAGCGTATCTCGCTCTTCACCCAGCATGACCGCCAGGCTTTCGACACCGACTGGACCGCCTCCGTAGTGTCCGGCCAGCGCTTGCAATAGACGCCGGTCCAGAGTATCCAAACCTTCGCGATCGACCTTCAGCAAATCCAACGCCCGCGCCGCAATCTCTGGCTCAATACGACCATCGCCTTCCACTTCGGCGTAGTCGCGCACACGGCGCAGGAGCCGGTTGGCAATACGCGGCGTACCACGTGCACGCACCGCTATCTCCACCAAACCGCTGTCGACGGACTGCGCCCCGAGCAGCTCTGCCGAACGCTTGAGAATTGTGGTTAAGTCATCGGCAGCATAGAACTCAAGGCGCTGTGCTATGCCAAAACGATCGCGTAGCGGGGCACCGAGCCGACCCGCCCTAGTGGTCGCGCCGATCAAAGTAAAGGGAGGAAGATCCAGTTTGATCGAACGCGCTGCTGGCCCCTCTCCGATGATAATATCCAGCTGGCGATCCTCCATCGCAGGATAGAGAATTTCTTCGATCTGCGCACGCAGGCGGTGGATCTCATCAATAAACAGCACATCGCCCGGTGCCAAATTAGTCAGGATCGCCGCCAAGTCACCCGCTCGCTCTAGCACCGGGCCAGAGGTGGCTCTGAGCTGCGCACCCATCTCATTGGCGATGATATGAGCCAGCGTCGTCTTGCCGAGCCCAGGCGGCCCAAACAACAGCGTATGGTCGAGTGGCTCACCGCGCTGTTGCGCTGCTTTCAGAAAAATCTCCAACTGGCTGCGCAGTAGCGGCTGGCCGATATACTCAGCCAACCGCTGCGGACGGGTCTGATTCTCAAACGCCAAGGTCTCTGGCTCTGGCAGAGGCGAAACAATGCGCGACGGCATACTTTTAGATTCTGGCATCAGCTGGCACTCTGCTGGCGCAGAGCCTCACGGATCAGCGCCTCACCGCTGGCACCACCAGATACACGGCACGCCTCAGCGACCATACGCCCAGCTTCACGCACACTGTAACCCAGCGCCACCAAAGCCTGCTCGGCATCGCGCATCGCCTGACCACTGTCATCCGCCACCGGCGATGTGGCACTCCACTGGGCGAGTTTATCGCGCACCTCCACCACCAGCCGCTCAGCCGTGCGGCGACCAATGCCGCGCACACTGGACAGGCGTTGCACATCACCGTCGCGCACACAGCGCACCAGTTCTGCCACCGTCATCCCCGACAGCGCCGCCAGCGCCATGCCTGCACCGATGCCGGACACGCGGATCAGTATCCGGAATAAATCTCGCTCAGCTAGCTCGGCAAAACCATACAGCTGCCACTCATCAGCACGCACCACCAAATGGGTATGTAATCGCAGTTCACTCCCAATTGACGGCAGGCGGGCGCTCAGGCCTGCGGGTACCCGTACTTCCAGCCCCACCACTCCGGCAACCTCAAGTAGCAACAGGCCATCGACTGGCTCTCGCAACAGGCAACCCCGCAATTCGCCGATCACAATGCCGCTCGCGATGCCGCCGAATTGTGGTAGGCGTGACACAGTGCCACGGCCAGTGCGTCGGCAGCATCTTCAGGCGGAGTTTCGGGCAGTGATAGCAATTGTCTGACCATGTACTGCATTTGTTTTTTGTCGGCACCGCCAGTTGAGCTCACCGCTTTCTTCACTGCTCTAGGCATATACTCGGCCACGGCAATGCCCGCTTCGGCCGCTGCCAACAACACGACACCACGCGCTTGGCCAAGGCGCAATGCACTGGCGGGGTTGCTTGACACAAAGATTCCCTCCACTGCCACGACTCCGGGTGCAACGCGCTCGATCACAGCGCATAGTTCGCGGTAAATAGTCGACAAACGGCGCCCCATATCCCAAGTCGCAGACGGTTTGATACAACCCCAGTCAAGACAGCGCTCGCGGCCAGCTGCACTGTGCACCGCACCGTAGCCCGTGATGCGGCTACCGACATCAATACCGAGAATGATCTGCTCGGACACCACCGCCCCAGCCTCAGTCAGCGGCGAGCAACCCGTCTGGGAAGGAGGCGTTGCAGTAGAGGTTTTGTACATCATCTAAGGCTTCCAATGCCGCCAGCAAACGCAACGCAACGTCAGCATGATCGGCCTCCAGTGGCAACACCCTGTGTGGCAGGCACACCAAGCCACCACGCAGCGCCACCATACCAGCATCGCCGAGCGCACCTGATACTGCATTGTAGGCCGCTACGGGAGTCAGCACTTGCCAACACCCCGCATCTTCGCCATCCTCGGCAATACGCTCCACCTCCTCGGCACCAGCGGCCACCGCAACATCGACCAGCTGCTCTTCGTCAACGCTCGCCGCCTTGAGGATCAACTCGCCACAGCGGCGAAACAGATGCGCCACTGCGCCGTTGTCGGCGAGCTGGCCACCGGCGCGGGTAAAGGCATGGCGCACGGCAGCGGCCGTGCGGTTGCGATTATCGGTCAACGCTTCGACCAACACCGCCATGCCACTAGGACCATAGCCTTCGTAGAGAATTTCCTCAAGCCGCTTAGACTTGGCCTCACCACTGCCACGCGCCACAGCACGCGCGATGTTATCCCGACTGACATTGGCCTGTTGTGCGCGGTCAATGGCAGATCTCAGTCGCGGATTGGCCGCTGGGTCGGCCAAGCTACTCGCCGCCACGGAAATCTCGCGCAACAGCCTCGTGAATAGTTTGCCTCGACGCGCATCCTGCAACGCTTTACGAAAACGAATATTAGCCCATTTACTGTGCCCCGCCACACTACTTTTCCCGGTCGGCCGCCACTTTAGGAGAGCTGCTTCAATCCCAGCGTAGCCCATTGCCCTGGGCGCGGGGCACTGGGCGCAACAGTCAGCGGACACTGACCGTTCTGGGTCTTGGGGAAAGCGATAACATCGCGGATCGAGTCCCCGCCTGCGAGTAGCATGATCAGACGATCCCAACCAAAGGCAAAGCCGCCGTGTGGCGGGCAACCGTGAGCGAGCGCCCGGAGCAAAAAGCCGAATCGCGACTCCACTTCACTGTCTTCCAAGCCCAATACCGAGAATATCTCGCGCTGCATTTTGGGGCAGTGGATGCGAATCGACCCACCGCCGAGCTCAATGCCATTCAACACCAAATCATAGGCGCGTGAACCCGCAGCCTCAGGAGCCTCGCGCAAGCTCTGTGCAGAACAATTCGGTGCTGTAAATGGATGATGTAACGCAGCCCAGTGACTGTTGGCATCGCGACTAAAAAGCGGAAAGTCCACCACCCATACAGGTGCCCATGGCACAGTGATCAGCTGTGGGTCAGCGGCGGCGCAACGCTCGCGCAGAGCTCCGAGCGAGCGATTGACCACATCGCGCTCGCCAGCACCAAAAAACAAGATGTCGCCGGGGGTAGCACTGAGTAGTTCCAGGATCCCCGACAGCGCTTTTTCAGAGAGAAACTTGAGGATGGGTGACTGTAGACCCGACGCACCGACCCCAAGTTCATTGACTTTGAGCCACGCCAAGCCGCGCGCTCCGAACTCGCCGACAAAACGGGTGTGCTCATCAAGCTCGCTCCTTGTCAGCGCTGCGCCCCCCGGCAACCGTATAGCCGCCACCCGACAGCCCTTGGTCTCAGCGGGGATGCGAAACACCTCGAAGCTCTCGCCACGCACCAGCTCACCGAGCTCGACCAAAGGCATATCTATGCGCAGGTCTGGCTGGTCACTGCCATAACGATCGAGCGACTCCGCATAGCTGATAGTTCTGAAAGCTGGCAAATTCACCTCCAGTAACTCGCTAAACAGGCCACGCACTAGCGTTTCGACAAGCGCCATCACCCCTGCCTCATCAATAAATGTCGCCTCAAGATCCAGCTGGGTGAATTCCGGCTGACGGTCGGCACGCAAATCTTCATCGCGGAAACAACGGGCGAACTGGTAATAGCGGTCGAGTCCACCGATCATCAACAACTGCTTGAACAGCTGGGGCGACTGAGCCAAAGCGTAGGCTCTACCCGGTTGTAGGCGACTGGGAACCAAATAGTCGCGCGCACCCTCGGGGGTCGAACTAGTCAACGCTGGGGTCTCTACCTCCAGCAGACCCTCGCTCTCTAAAAAGCGGCGTGCTATTGAGGTCGCACGGGCGCGTAACCACAATTGAGACTGTAATTCCGGGCGGCGTAGATCTAGATAGCGGTGGCGCAGGCGCACCTCTTCACTGACGCGAATATGCCCGTCTATCTGAAATGGTATCGGCTCAGCCTCGTTCAAAATGACCAGCTCTAAACCATGGATCTCGATGGTACCAGTGGAGAGCTCTCGATTGCACAGGGATTCCTCACGCGCCCGCACCACACCACACACCTGTAGCACATACTCCGCACGCACGGTCTCTGCACACTGGAAATGCTCAGCGGCACTGGGGGCAAACACCACCTGCACGAGACCTTCTCGATCGCGCAAATCAATAAAAATCACACCACCGTGGTCGCGACACCGATCCACCCAGCCGCAAAGCCTAACCTTGGTGCCGATGTCAGCTTCCCGCAATGCTCCACAATAATGACTGCGCATGGCTGTGGTAGCGGGTGCGGACATATAGATCAGCAGGTGACAACGTCTTTATGCCGCATACGCTCCAGCGCAACCGAATCCACAGCATGGAAACTCGCGCTAGGCATCACTTTTAGCGGTGGTCGATGGCTTGTCTGCGGACACCTTAGTGGCGCTGGCAGAGGCATTCTTGTCCCCCTTGCCAGTAGTAGCGCTATCAGCGCTGGTATCACTGCTAGGTGAGCTGGCATCCTCCTTAGGTGAGGTGGCCGCACCTGTAGCCTCCCTCGCATCATCGCTGCGCTCCAAATTGCTTTTTTCTCCAGTCTTGAAGTCTGTTTCATACCAACCGCCACCACGCAACCGGAAAGCCGCAGCGGTTACTTGCTTGCGCAATGTACCAGCAGCACCGCAATCTACACAGGCATCGGGTGCGGGGGATGCCACGGGCAACAAGAACTCGGATTCTTGACCACACGCAGTACAGCTATAGGCATAGATTGGCATAATAATGCAATGTAATAATTGCCAAATCACACCGCCAATCGGAGGGGGCGAACTATACACCCCCCCTGCCAACTGAACGCATGGATGATTGAGGTAAAGACAGCTCCATCGCCCAGTCGATTTGCGGCAACTTTATTTGGTGGCAGCGTACTCTTTGAGCTTTTTCAACGGACGAAGGCGCACGGTGCGACTGGCTGGCTTAGCTTTGAACACCATCGCCTCACCAGTGAAAGGACTGACACCCTTGCGTGCTTTGGTGGCTTTTTTCTTGACGGTGACAACCTTGAACAGACCAGGCCAGACAAATTCACCGATGCTACCTGATTTGATACTACGCCCGATCACCACCTCCAACTCGTCAAGCACCATTGCGACTTGCTTGCGAGGCAATTCCACTTGATCAGCCAATTCAGCAACCAGCTTCGGCTTGCTAAGCCGAGTCCGTAATGCGACCAGCTTGCGCGCCGGAGCCGCTTTTTTTGCTTTGGGCTTAGGTCGACCGCGCACCGAGGAGGCTTTTTTCGCAGTGCGAGTTGGTTTTTTCTTGGTCGTGGCCATCGTGGCTATCCTCTAGATTTATTTTGGAAATAATGGAAAATACTGGTAAAGATGTCGGTGCAGATCAATGACTCTTCAATCACCATCACCAACATGCATACACCATAGTATCTACTCTGCCGAGTATTCTAGGAACAAACGCAAGAAAATGCAAGCGGGAGAAAAACTTGCCCCGACCGCATCACGGAGATCGCTTCAGTTGTATGCAACGCTAGCCACCTGCTACGTTCGCGCCACCAGCAGATTGAGCATCTTGTGGTGCCTCGTCATCGCGACTGTGCAATGATTGGTAGCCGGGGCGATCGACCAGCTCTACACTCGCCATCTGTGCGCGATCACCAGCGCGCAAACCACCACGCAGTACCCGCAAGTAGCCACCGGGTCGATCGCTATAGCGCGCGCCCAACTCATCAAATAACTTGCTGACCACCGCTTGATCTTGTAAAAAAGCTGCGGCTCGACGGCGGTTGGCCACCGAAGCGCCGC
>JABABF010000075.1 GCA_014238345.1 Gammaproteobacteria bacterium | reverse complement strand
TGATAGGCTAAATACAGTGGCAGCTCCGAGGGGCCAGTGTAGGAGGCTGCGCTCGGGTCGGAAAGTCTGCCCATCTTGCTCGATGGGCTCCAATGACTCGAGTTCGGCATAGACCTGGGCCAATTGTCTGGCATTTCGGGCATGGAAATAACGGCCACCGGTGGCTTGGGAGATGGTTTGCAAGCTTGCTTCATCAATAGAGTGGCGCCGACCAAAGCCGATGGTATGGATGCGTATGTCTGCTTGGGCCGCCAGCTGCGTGGCGCGCTCTGGACTCAATTTGCCCTTGCCAGTATCGACTCCGTCGGTGAGCAAGATGGCGACGCGGCTCTTGGCTGGACGCTCGCGCAGGTGGCGCACCGCCAAGCCGAGGGCATCGCCGATGGCGGTGTATTCCCCGGCAATGCCGATGGTGGCCTCGTGGAGCAGGGTGGCGACGGTGCCCAAATCAAAGCTTAGCGGACACTGCAAGTAGGGGTGGGTGCCAAATAGGATCAAGCCGAGACGGTCGCCGCGGCGGCGTTGTACGAAGTCGCCAACCACCGCCTTGACCGCGCCGAGTCGGTGCACACGGTGACCGCCTATGAACATATCTCGCTCTTTCATACTACCCGAGATATCAACGGTCAGCAACATATCGCGTGCCAGCACTGGCAGGTCGATCGGCGCACCGACCACTATCGGGCGAGCAGCGCTCAGTAGCAATAGAAGCCAGATTCCCCAAGCGGAGAGCTGTAGCAAGTTGCGCCCCGGCGGTCGTCCCGATGTGCTGAGTGTGCGCAGCTCCGATGCGAATGGGGTACGCAGCGCGCCGCCCGGTGTGTCTGCTACTGGCAGGAGATAACGGCTGAGCAGCGGCAGTGGAGCCAGCGCCAGTATCAGTGGCCACAGTAGTTGCAGTTCACTGCCATTGCCGAGTGGCAGGACGACAGCACTGAGTTGATCCTGTAGTGTCATCAGCTGTTGCCATTGAGCGTTCATGCGGGTAGTTCCCGTTTCAGCACACTGAGCGGATTACCTTGCTGCTGTGCCCAAGCACAGACTAGTTGGTGCAGTCGTTCAGCATCGTCAATCTGTGGGGTGGCCTCGTAGGGGGCGCGTCCCAGCACAGCTCCGCAACCTTGACTGAAAGGTTGCCCCGCTACGCTCCCTTGATCAAGGAAGGACAGCCACTGGTCACAGCTCAGCGGAGCCACCTGCGCCCGTGGGTAGCGGCACAGGGCGAGCCGTCGGAGTACGGCGTTGATCTCGCGCAGATAATCTGCCGTCACCTGAGAGTTCAGGTAGACCTTGTGTAACAACTCCAATTCACGCAATGCTCGACGTGCCTGTAGCCAAGCGAGCAGTGGTCGCTTCCTCCGACACCACCACACTAGCAGGCTCAGCAGTGTCAGCATCACCGCCGACCACCACCAGCCGGAGCCCAGCGGCCACCACGCCACTGCGATGGGTTCGTGGATTGCGCGCAGTTCGGCCAGCGGGTCTGTCATCTGCTCTACCGTCCCTTAGACGAGCTACGGGCGTGTCCCCCGCAATGCAGCCAGGGGGGCATCGGCGGTGTCGACATCGATCAGCGGTGTGGCACTGGCGGCCAGCCAGCTGCTCAGGGATTGTTCATGCGCTGCCCGTTGTTCGCGGTACAACTGTCGGCTTTTGCGCCCCAGAGCTAAGCTGATATTTCCATGAGGATCACTGAAAGTGAAAGTGCCACTGAGCTCCAGTTCGCGTTCGATGACATCGCTGATGCGAACGATCACCAAATCGTGGCGTGCGGCGAGTTTGCTGAGCTGCCTGAGGGAGGCTTCCGAGAGGTCGCGAAAATCGCTGAGTAGCCAGATCAGGCTACCCGCTGGGGCGATGTGTCCCAGACGGCTCAAAGCATTGCTTAGCTCTAGTGCGGCACTGCCACGAGCCTGGAGTGATTGATTGAACGACGCTACCCGGTGCAGCAGGCGTAGCGAACTGTGGTTGCCACGTCGCGGTGCTTCGGCGTGCCACTGGTCGCCGCTGATGGTGAGGCCGCCGACTGGGTGTCCTTGATGCAAGCCAGCCCAAGCCAGCAGGGCGGCCACATGGGCACCCTGCACAGATTTGTAACAGCAGCGGGAGCCAAAGAACATGCTCTGACTCTGGTCGACGAGCAACAGTAGTGGCTGTTCCCGGTCTTCGCGGAACACCTTGATATAGGGTTCGGTGCTACGAGCTGTCACGCGCCAGTCGATGGTGCGCACATCGTCTCCGGGCTGGTAGGCGCGGACTTCCTCAAAATCGACACCGCGCCCGTGGCGGCGTGACTGCAATGCGCCAGTCATGCGTCCAGTAGCCGACAGGTGTTGTGGCCGCAGGGTCTTGGCCACGGCGCGCAGTGCAATCAATTGCTCCAGCGCGACATGCACTCCACGTGGTGCTTCATCGGCTCCGATCAAGACACTGGTACTTGTAGTAGCAGTGTGGAGATTAGCTGGTCGCTATCAAGTCCCTTGGCCTCGGCCTCAAAACTCAGCAACAGCCGGTGGCGCAGTACATCTGGGGCGGCGGCCTGCACATCATCGGGATTGACGAAGTCGCGTCCGTCGAGCCAGGCCAGTGCACGAGCGCAACGCTCCAGCGAGATACTGGCGCGGGGACTGGCACCGCAGCGCACACAGCCCTCCAAATCTGCCGCCCAGCGTTCTGGTGCGCGCGTGGCAGCGACCAATTGCACGATGTACTCGGAGACTGCGTCGGCCTGATGTAATGCCAGCACCTCGTTGCGGGCAGCGAACAAAGTCTCTTGGGAGATACAGTGGGCTGCTTCGGGTATGCCGATGCCCGCCGCCGCGCTGTCTTCACTGCGCACTAACTCCAATATGCGCCGCTCGGCGGCGATGCTCGGATACCCCACTTTGACATGCATGAGAAAACGATCGAGCTGTGCTTCGGGTAGCGGATAAGTGCCCTCCTGTTCAATCGGGTTCTGTGTTGCCATCACGACAAATAGGCGCGGTAACTGCCGAGTCTGACCGCCGACGCTGACTTGGCGTTCGGCCATGGCTTCGAGCAGTGCCGCCTGCACTTTGGCGGGTGCTCGGTTCACCTCATCGGCCAATACCAAGTTATGGAAGATAGGCCCCGGCTGGAAGCGGAATACACTCTCGCTGGGGACGAATATATCGGTGCCAGTAATGTCGCCGGGCAGTAGATCTGGGGTGAATTGGATGCGGCTGAAATCGCCGTCGATACTATCGGCCAGTGCGCGGACAGCACGAGTTTTAGCTAGTCCAGGAGGGCCTTCCACCAAGAGATGACCATCCGCTAGCACAGCGACCAGCAGACGGTCTACTAACGTCTCTTGGCCGAGTATTCGCTCGTTCAGCCATGACCGTAATGACATGATTTGTTGGTGTAGCGGGGTGGACATGTGATGGACTACAATGCCTAAAGCGGTCGTTTATTATAATTCTGGGCGAACATTTGGCTCAATCGTCCTCCAGTGTGCTTTACTCAGCATTGCGTCGAGCGCTGTTCCTGTTGCCGCCAGAGGGTAGCCACCTAGCAGCCTTGACGGGTCTGGCTGGGGCGCACCGGCTGGGGTTGTTAGGCAGTTTCTTCCCGCCGCCCCCCGAGTGGCCAGTAGAGGCGATGGGCTTGCGTTTTCCGAATCCCGTGGGTCTTGCCGCTGGCTTGGATAAAGATGCTCGCTATGTTGAGCCGCTCGCCGCCTTGGGCTTTGGCTGGCTTGAAGTTGGCACGGTGACTTCGCACCCCCAGCCCGGTCACGATTGCCCGCGTCTGCACCGATTGCCTGAGGTCGAGGGCTTGATCAATCGCATGGGTTGCAACAGCGAAGGGGTTGAGCGCGTCTGTCAGCGTCTTGCGGCACGGCCTCCGGCGGTGCTGCTCGGCATCAATATCGGGCTCAATCAAGATGCCGCACCCGAGCGTTTGATTGATGATCACCTCGCGCTTTATCGCCGAGTGCACACGGCGGCATCTTATGTGACGGTCAATATTTCCTCGCCGAACACGGCGGTGCTGAGCGAACTGCGTAGCGGCACAGTATCAATGGAGCCATTACTGGAGCAGCTGTGCGGCGAGCGCGAGCGACTGTTCACCAAGACTGGTAAGCGCGTACCGTTGGTGGTCAAATTGTCGCCAGATTTAGATGTTGGGCAATTGCGCGAATCAGCGCAGCTGCTCAAGGCCTGTGGCATAGATGGTGTCATTATCAGTAATACAACGGCCACACGGCCAGCTGAGCTGCGCCACTTGTCTGTTGCCAACCGCGCGGGTGGACTGAGTGGTCGTCCTTTGACCGCACTGGCGCTACGAGCAACCGAGGTGCTGGCGGCGGAGCTGGGTAGCGATATTGCGCTGATCGCATCAGGGGGTATCTGCGATGCACAGGCGGCGGCTGATCGTCTGCGCGCTGGTGCCCGCCTCGTGCAGCTCTACACGGGTCTGATCTACCAAGGCCCAGGCTTGGTGGCCGAAGTTGCTGCCGCTGCCCGAGCCTGCACACCGGGTTGATGCGAATGGCAAACCGGTCGGCGATACGGGTCTTGGTCGTTGAGGATGATCCGGCGGTGCGGCGGATGGTATGTGCAGTACTCGGCTCTGGTGGCTACAGCTGCGCTGAGGCGGCGGATGCCGCCATCGCCCGCCAGTGTTTGGCCACCGACCCACTGCCGGATATTGTGTTGCTAGATTGGATGTTGGGCAGTGGTGCCAGTGGGATCAGACTGCTGCAATTACTGCGTAGTCAATTGCGTTGGGCTGAGTTGCCAGTCATTTTACTCACTGCCCGTAGCGAGGAAAACGATCGGGTGCGCGCTCTTGATAGCGGTGCCGATGACTATTTAGTTAAGCCCTTTCGACCGCGGGAGTTGCGCGCACGAATCCGAGCGGTGTTGCGCCGCAGCTCCTCGTCCTCTGTCCCCGTAGCACAGTCCAACTCAACACTGCTGCTAAACGGTTGCGAATTACATATGGTGTCCAGTGACAACACGCTACGCTCTGCCGACCGCTCCGAGCTGTTGCGACCCGTGGAGTTTCGTCTGCTCTACCTCTTGGCCACGGTGCCGGGGCGGGTCTTTTCTCGCGCAGAATTGGGGGCACAATTGGGATTGCGTTGCGTCGAGGGGGGCGATCGAGCTGTGGATGTGCACATCAGTCGTCTGCGCCGTGCGCTGAGTCGCTTAGAAATTCCCGCTTCGGCCATCGTCACACTGCGTGGGCGCGGTTACCGCCTAGTACTTGATAGTGATGCGGGGGAGCTCAGTGCCGCTCAGTGAACTCTTGCTGTTTGGTGCTGTCGGCGGTATTTTTGGCTTGGCGACTGGTCAGCTGTTGGGGGGTATCGTGGCTGGTTTGGTGGTGTGGGCGGGTTGGGCAGTGTTTCAGCTCAGGCACCTGCACGATCAGGTCGGCGGCGGTCGGTCGACGGGATCGCTACCGTCAGAGTACTGGGTGCGTCTGGAAGAGTCGTTGCGCCGTGGTGCAGCTACCGACCGCGCCTCACCTCCAGTGGCGGGTGTTTGGTCTGAGACTCTGTATCACTTGTCGGATGGGGTTGTGTTGCTCGACCCCCGTATGCACATTCTTGGCTGTAACCGTGCCGCCGAGGAGTTGCTCGGCTTACAGCCCATTGATCAGGGGCAGCTGCTGACCAGTTTGGTGCGTGCGCCGCAGTTGGCGCGGTATTTGGCATCTCCGGAGCACGGTACGACGCTGGAATTACAGTCCCCTCGCAACCGCCGTTGCTGGCTACAGCTGCAACTGGCTAGACGGCGGCGTCTCGGCGGGGGGCTGTTGCTGGTGCGAGATATCAGCGATGTGCATCGTCTACAACAATTGCGGCGTGATTTTACGGCCAATGTCTCGCATGAGCTACGCACTCCCCTGACTGTGTTGCTCGGTTATTTAGAGTGGCTGGAAGAAGAGCGAGATGCCCTGCCGCCCAGACACCGCCAGACGGTGGCTGAGATGCGTCAGCAGGGCGAGCGCATGTCGGCACTGATCAATCAATTGTTGGAGTTGGCGCAGATTGAGAGCAGGGCGGCTCAAGCTGTCGAAGAGCCAGTAGCAGTGGCGGCACTACTCGGCGAAGTGGCGGCGGGGCAAGTGTCGGAGCGCGGGGTACAAGTGGTGACTGACAGCGCAGCTGAGTTGTGGCTACTGGGCGATGCCCAGGAATTGCACACTGCAGTGGCTAATTTGCTCAGCAATGCATTGCGTTACAGTCCAGATGAGGGTGTCGTGCAGCTAATCGCCAACTGGCATGAGAAAGGCATTGAGATTGTTGTAGTCGACCGGGGGCCGGGCATCGCTTTGCCTCAGCGCCTTCGGCTCAGAGAGCGTTTTTATTGCATCCCCGGCGATGCCCGTAGCGGCACTGGGCTGGGTCTTGCTATCGTGAGCCATATTCTGGAGCGCCATCAAGCGCAGCTGCACATTAGAGGCGAGGTGGGGCAGGGTGCGGAGTTTTGTTGTTGCTTTCCACCGTCACGCAGTCGGCGCAAGTAGTGTGACAGTGCTGTCACACAAGTGATGGCGGCGGGCTGATATATTAGCTGGCATGTTTGCACAAGGCCTTGCACGGTCGGGGTGGCTATGAGCTACGGCATTCGGGTGCACAGCCTATGTGCGACGGCTCTGTTGTCATTGCTATGGGGGCTCAGCATACCGGCATCTGCCCGGGAGACGGTGCAGATTGTCGGCTCATCGACTGTCTATCCCTTTGCGACGGTGGTGGCTGAGCGCTTTGGGCGCTACTCAAAATATGCGGCACCCATCGTAGAGTCCACTGGCTCTGGCGGCGGTTTGAAGCTGTTTTGTTCGGGGCTGGGGGCGACCACGCCGGATATCGTCAACAGTTCTAGGCGTATCAAGCTCAGCGAGTATCAGCACTGTCACAAGAACGGTGTCGGCGATATCATTGAAGTGAAGATCGGCTATGACGGTATTGTGATCGGCTCTGGCCAAAAGGGACCTGTGCCGTCGTTCTCACTGACTGAGCTTTATCTGGCGCTGGCTCGGCAAGTACCCGCTCCCGACGGTAGCCACAAACTGGTGGACAACCCCTACCACCGCTGGAAACAGCTGAATCCATGGTTTCCGGATAACCCGATCCGCGTCTTTGGCCCGCCGCCCACTTCTGGCACTCGCGATGCCCTGGTTGAGCTAGGACTGCAGGAAGGTTGCAATAGCTTTGCTTGGATTTTGGAGCTAAAAAAGAGCGACCCGAAGCGCTATAGGAGTAGCTGCCACACGGTGCGTGAGGATGGCAGCTATATCGAGGCTGGTGAAAACGACAACTTGATCCTGCAGAAGGTAATTGCCGACCCACGGGTCTTGGGGATATTTGGCTTTAACTTCCTTCAGGAGAACCGGGGGCGGGTGCGTCGTGTGAGCCATGTTCAGGGCGTGAAAGATAGCGTATACCCGCTGTTGCGCGGTGCCGAGATCAACGGTGCAATACCAACGATTGAGAGCATTTCTGATGGCACGTACCCGTTGACTAGGCCGCTGTATTTCTATGTCAAGAAAGCACATCTGGGCATTGTTCCCGGACTCGATCACTTCGTGCGAGAATTCACCAGCAAGCGTGCCAGTGGTGCGCATGGCTATCTATTAAAACGCGGCCTGATTCCGCTCAACGGCGCTGAGCTTGTCGCTGTGCAGAAGGAACGTCGGGGTCGAGTGAAGGATTGGCGGGCACTGCGCCTCTGATAGTGTGCTTCCATCGCGCTCAGCTGAGGTAATAGTCTGACTTGAATACGCTCCTCGTATTGATAGTGATGGCCGTGATCGGAGCCTCCTTCGCGGGTCGACGTGCCAAGCGGCAGGCGGTGACAGTGTTGAGCGATGCCGGCCGGCTCGGCGCGTTGCCTAGGCACTACGCGATCTGTGCTGCACTGTGGTGTCTGTTGCCCGCACTGGCGGTCTATATCGCTGTACTGGCGGGACACGAGCAATTGCTGCGTTGGTATTTGGGCGATGATCTGCGCCAACTCGCGCATCTGGCGGCAGGCGACCCGCGCTGGGTGCTACAACTGTTACAAGAGGTGGTGGTCAACGGCGGCCATGAAGATGCCATGGTGTGGGAGGCGGCACAGCGCTGTGCCGCCTACAGCACCCGAATTGATGTCTGGCGCACGGTGTTGGCCATCGCCATTGCGACGGGTGGCGGTGTGGTCGGCTATCTGCAAGTGTCGCCGGCAATACGCGCCCGTCACCGCCTTGAGCGCTTCGCCTACGGCTGTCTGCTCGCCTCCACCTGCGTGGCGGTTTTGACAACGGTCGGCATTGTGTTCTCGGTGCTGTTTGAAAGCCTGCGTTTTTTCTCTGCAGTACCGCCGCTAGATTTTTTGTTGGGTTTGCATTGGAGTCCACAGACCGCTATTCGCGAGGGTCAGGAGGGCTCTTCTGGTGCCTTTGGTGTGGTGCCGTTGTTTGTGGGCACCCTCGTGGTGTCGGCAGTCGCCATGATGGTGGCGCTACCAGCGGGCTTGCTGGGGGCGATCCACTTGTCGGAATATGCCTCTCAGCGCGCACGCAATATACTCAAGCCACTGATTGAGATATTGGTCGGTGTGCCGACCGTGGTGTACGGTTTTATCGCTGCGCTGAGCGTGGCACCGCTGATCAAACAGCTGGGGGAGTGGCTGGGGTTGACAGTGGCATCAGAGAATGCACTGGCCGCTGGCCTCGTCATGGGTGTCATGATTTTGCCCTTTGTGTTGTCGTTGTCCGATGATGTGATCAGCGCTGTTCCGGCATCGTTGCGGGAGGGTGCGCTGGCACTTGGTGCCACGCCAGCCGAAATGATCACCCAAGTGGTATTGCCAGCGGCGTTGCCTGGCATCATTGGTGGCGGCTTACTGGCTGTTTCCCGTGCGATTGGCGAGACAATGATTGTGGTAATGGCGGCCGGTTTGGCGGCTAATTTGAGTGCCAATCCACTGGATGCGATGACCACTGTCACGGTGCAAATCGTCACGCTATTGGTCGGTGACCAAGCCTTTGACAGCCCCAAGACGTTGGCCGCTTTTGCCCTCGGGCTGAGTTTGTTCATCGTGACCTTGTCACTCAATGTGATCTCATTGCTCGTTGTGCGCCGCTATCACGAAGCCTATGACTGATCCTCGTCACCTCGCCCGTCGCTATCGACGCGCTCGCCTGTTGCGCTGGTGCTGTTTGGCAGCGGTGGTGTTTGCGCTGAGCTGCGTCATGCTTTTGTTGTTTGATATCACGCGTAAGGGTATTGGAGGCTTCAGCGTCCAACGTCTGTCGCTCAGCGTGCGTTTCGACCCCGAGTTGCTCGGCTTAGAGGGGTTGGAACCACGACCAGAGGACTTGCAATTTGCTGACTTCCCGGCTCTGTTGTCAGCTTCTTTGGCAGCCTTGATCCCCGGTGCGGGCGGTGATGGATCCCAGTGGACAGCGTTGCTTGATGACAATGCCGATTTCCTGCTCTATGAGAGACTGCTGGCCGACCCGAGATTGCTCGGCACTGAAGTGGGCTTTGAACTGCCGTTGTCGGGTTGGGCTGAGCGTTATCTGGACGAGGCTGGAAGCAAGCAGTATGCTACGCTGGTCGAAGCCGAGTTGCTCAGCACTCTCGACTGGTTGGTAGAGCAGGGTCTGGTGCATTTACGCTTTAACGACACTTTCTTTAGCGCCGGAGATTCCCGTAGCCCATCCTCCGCTGGTATCCACAGCGCGTTGCTGGGCTCTTTATACACCTTATTGGTCTGTTTCTTGCTGTCTTTTCCAGTGGGCGTGGCAACGGCGATCTACTTTGAGGAATTTGCTCCTAGCAATCGCTGGATTACCTTGCTGGAGATCAACATCAACAATTTGGCGGCTGTGCCATCGATCATCTTCGGCTTGTTGGGCTTGGCGGTAGTGATCAATTTTTTTGGCCTGCCTCGCTCTGTGCCGCTAGTGGGTGGGATAGTGTTGGCACTGATGACGCTACCGACGATCATCATCGCTAGCCGCTCGGCAATTCGTGCGGTACCGCCGTCAGTGCGCGAGGCGGCGCTTGCTCTGGGTGCCTCGCGTATGGAGGTGATAGGGCATCATGTGGTGCCCTTGGCCTTGCCCGGCATGTTGACGGGTGCGATTATTGGCATGGCGCAGGCATTGGGTGAGACGGCACCGTTGTTGCTGATCGGCATGGTCGCCTTTGTGGTCAGTCCGCCGACTGGACTGATGGATCCCGCCGCTGTACTGCCGGTGCAGATTTTTTTGTGGGCGGACAGTCCCGAGCGCGGTTTTATCGAATTGACCTCGGCGGCGATCATGGTGTTGCTCGCATTTTTGGGAGTGATGAACATTGGTGCCGTGCTGTTGCGCCGCCGTTTTGAGCGCCGTTGGTAGCCGAGGTGGTGGGTGGTGCTGGTGCGGGATACGCTACAGCTCTCGTGGGGATGCAATGGCTGATGCTGAGGGTGGGTGAGTGACTACTGTGGAGCGAGATAACGAGTTGTCTAGCACCGTTGGCAAGCCTTTGCTCGACGGGGCTGATGATGTCAAATTCAGTGTTCGCAAGCTCGCGGTGCACTATGCTGAGCTGCAGGCGGTACACGATGTCAATCTCGATATCGGTCAGCGTCAAGTGACGGCACTGATCGGCCCCTCTGGCTGTGGCAAATCCACTTTCCTGCGTTGCCTCAATCGGATGAATGACATCATCGCCAGCTGTGTTGTGCAGGGGGAGGTGCATTTAGATCAAAAGGATATTTATGCGCCGCAGGTCGATGTAGTCGCCCTGCGTGCTCGCGTCGGCATGGTTTTTCAAAAGCCCAATCCCTTTCCCAAGTCGATTTATGACAACATTGCCTATGGACCGCGTCTGCACGGGCAGGCAGACAGCCCAAGCGCACTGGATGAGCTGGTCGAAACCAGTCTGCGCCGCGCTGGCCTGTGGGCGGAAGTCAAGGATCTGCTGCACCGCCCAGCAACCAGCTTGTCCGGCGGCCAGCAACAGCGTCTGTGCATTGCCCGCACCATTGCCATTCAACCTGAGGTAATCCTGATGGACGAACCTTGCTCGGCATTAGATCCCATAGCCACCGCACGCATTGAGGCGCTGATCGGTGAGCTCAAGTGCGATTACACCATCGTTATCGTCACGCATTCTATGCAGCAGGCCTCGCGGGTTTCCGACCGCACTGCTTACTTTCACTTAGGTCGGCTACTCGAAGTCAATGCCACCGACAAGATTTTTATGGCTCCAGAACACCCTGGTACTGAGGACTACATCACTGGTCGTATCGGCTAGCTGTATGCATCCTAAGCGGCATATAACATAAAATTGTGCAGTTACAGACCATGACAGACATCAGATCACATCACATCTCGCCCGGCTTCGATGCTGAGCTGGAGCATTTGACGGGGCACTTTCAGCGGCTCGGTGGCATGGTGGCACAACAGCTGCAAGACAGCTTGCGGGCATTGGTCACAACAGATCGCGCTCAGGCTGAGAATGTCTGTGCGCGAGATCAAGAGATTAATGAGCGAGATGTGGCGATCGATCGGCTGTGCATGTCGATTTTGGCGCGGCGCCAGCCAGCTGCCAACGACTTGCGCTTGGTCACTTCAGTGGGTCATGCCACTTTCGACTTGGAACGCATCGGCGATGAGGCAGCGAAAATCGCCCGTATCTGCGTGGAGATGTTTGATGCGGGGATCTCTCCGCCAGTTGTAGACCAGATCCAAGCTGCTGGCGAGATGGTATTGGACATGTTGCGCGATGTGCTCGATGCGTTTGCCCGTCTAGATAGTGTGGCTGCCTACGAAGTGGCGCGTAGAGATGCCCTGTTGGATGTAAGTTGTGAGGAGATTATCGAGGCGACCTTGCAGGAATTGATAGCGCGTGAACAAAATTTAGCAGGCAGTCTGCGTATGCTGTGGATTCCGCGCGCATTGGAGCGCATTGGAGACCACAGCTGCAATTTGGCCGAGCATGTGGTGTTTGTGGCCAAGGGCGAATATGTGCGTCATATGAGTTTACGGCGCATGGCCAAGCGGGTGCAAAGCTGAGTGCTGCCCAACACTGTCACTGCTGATGGAGGGGGACCGCAGGGATATAATTTGCACTCTATCCCCTAATTGTTACTGAGGCATTGCGGTGTCCCTGTCTTCCCGCGATGTCCGACTCATTCTCTGGCTGACACCGCTGGCCACCGTCGCCATTGGCTTGGGGCAGTCGGTGCTGTTTGCCACCATGCCGATGCTTGGCCGCCAGCTGGGTTTTCACGAGCTGCAGATCACGGCGCTAGTCTCGTTGTCAGCACTGGTCTTTTTTATCGTCAGCCCGCTCTGGGGGCGGTATAGCGATGCCATTGGCCGCCGCCGAACCATCCTGATTGGCGTCAGTGGTTACGCACTGGGTACACTGGTTTTCATCATCATTGTGCGCTTTGGTATGAGCGGGGTGATCAGCAGTTTGCTGCTCTATGGCATCTTGCTGTGCTATCGGGTACTCCACACCGGTTTGATGGCGGCCACCCATCCCGCCTGCGGTGCTTATGTGGCCGATGTCACAACGCCTGCAGAGCGTACTGCTGGTCTGTCGAGGCTGGCGGCGGCCATGGCGCTTGGCACAGTGCTGGGGCCAGCACTGATCTACTTCGCTCGCTATGGATTGTTGGTGCCGCTCTATCTTTGTGTGATATTTTGTGTGCTGGTGCTGGCCGGGCTGTGGCGCTGGTTGCCGGGGCGTCAATTTGTGCGTGGCGATAGGCCGCCGAGCCGCCTGCGCTACAGCGATCCGCGCATTCGCAGTGTACTGTTGGTGGGCTTTGGTATGTATGCGGCGCTGGCGATGGCGCAACAGACGTTGGGCTTCTATTTTCAAGACCGCCTGCAGCTGGAGCCGCTTGATGCGGTGCGCTTGTTTGCTTTGGGCTCCATGGTGCTGTCGATGGCGACCATCGCCATGCAATTGTGGGTGGTTCCGCGCTTGGGTTGGTCACCAGTACTATTGATCCGCCTCGGTTTGACGACAGTCATTTTGGGTTATATCGGCAT
>JABABF010000074.1 GCA_014238345.1 Gammaproteobacteria bacterium | reverse complement strand
GCAGATTCACATAATTCATATAGATCTTCTAAATCTATATCTATCTTTATTCTATTCATACTTACCTACCTCTATATACTGAATACTCTTTCTCTCTCTCTTATCTTGTCTCATTTATATCGTGCCTCGCTTTTATAGTTCACGTATAAAACCTGTTTTATAAAGACTTTTGTACTGACTATATAGTCACTTTTCCCATATTTGCTCAAATAATCGTCTATTATCGTGTCTATATTATCATCTGTCGCATTTTTATGGTCTAAAAATTCGTAGAAATCATTCGTGTCTATATTTATAAAATTATTCATCTCCAAATATCTCCTTTAATTTATCTTTTACCGTTGTATTTAAATACTCGTTAAATTCTCTTGGGCTATTCGTATGATTATGTTTATATACCATGTTATCTATAAGCGTATTAATCTTATGTTCTTTCTCTCCTATTATTATATGACTAGATATAACATCTGACCATGATCTATCAGTCATTATTGGTACTCTCCATGTTTATTATTATATCTAATTCATTATTTAATATAGATTGATCTATTTTATCCATGTCTATCATTGAAATTCCTGACATAAATCCTGCTTTTAATATATACATATTTGATAGAGATTCTTTAATACGTGCATTTATTTCTAATGTTTGTTTAAATTGTTTTATACAGTCTTTTGTATCAGTCATTGTTTCATACACCCCATATTATTCCCACTATTTCGTATCTCTATATATCTATCGTTATCGTACCTTATTTCTATAATATCATTCATATACTATCGTACCTCTATATATCCTGATCATATCTGCACGGGCGACAGCAGTATTGCTATATATGTATTGCGTTGAATATAAGTCTATCCCCTTTAAATAGTCGTGCCTAAAATCCTGCATAAATTCTAGGAAATGTATTTTATCTATCATTGAATCTCACCATCATACCATTTAGCCATTGATACTGCTAAATCATTTGATTCCTCATACATTATCTGTTTTGTTGATATAAGAGAATCAATCCATCCTGATAAATAATTTGCGAAATCTATTTTAGATTTAAAATTACAATTTTCTACACTAGAATTGAATTGTAATATATAATTATCGTATTGTTCAGGAGTCAATTTCTATCGTGCCTCACATTATTCCTACAATTTTCACAGTCTATATCACAGGGAGAATCCATTGGCATGTCTTGGTATGGATCACAATTCATAAATGTAGATTCATCATTTAAATCTCCTACATCAGTAGTTCTAATCATAATACATAACCTCCATTGTTATAAGATAAGAAAAAAAAAAGGAAAGATTCATTTTCTAAAATCTGAAATCCTTTTTGGTTGATTTTTGAACAGGTTTTGTTGTATCATTGGATGGTTCTGATACATATAGGTTTGTACCCATATAAAACATACCATATCCATTGATTTTTGCAGAATCTGTGTCAGTCTGCTTAATCATTGGATC
>JABABF010000073.1 GCA_014238345.1 Gammaproteobacteria bacterium | reverse complement strand
TTCTCTCCTCCAAATTGGCTGCCGAGTACGCCTACAATTTGTATGTCATTGACAATGCGCGCGGCTATCACCTCGGGCATATCACGGATTTTTCTGAAGTCGGCGTACAGGCACTGGATGATTTGACACTGGAAGTCCGACTAGAGCACCCTGCCCCCTACTTTCTGCAACTACTAGATCACACCAGTGCTCTGCCTGTTCATCCCCAAACCATTGAGCGGCACGGTGCCATCGATCAGCGCGACAATAATTGGGCTCAGCCCCGCTCCTATGTCGGCAACGGCCCTTTCACCCTTGAGAAATGGGATATTGGTGAAAGCATCCTCGTCAACAAAAGTCAGCACTACTGGGATCGCTCCACCGTCATGCTGGAGGCTATTGTGTTCTATCCAGTAGAGAATCAACTCACCGAAGAGCGTATGTTCCGCTCTGGGCAGCTACATGTCAGTAGCGGCGTGGCTATTCCCTATGTTGAGGTCTACCTAGAAAAACGCCCCGACTTGATCCAGATCGCGCCCTACCTGGGCACTTATTACTACGAGCTGAATGTAAAGGCACCGCCGTTGGACAACTTACGGGTACGTCGGGCGCTATTACTCGCCACCGACCGCCTAAGCATCACCCAAGCGATCACCAAAGCACAGCAGAAAACCGCTTACTCTTTCACACCGCCCTCCATGCCTGGCTACAAACCACCAGTGAGTAAAGAGAACCACTACAATCCGGCACTGGCTCGGCGTCTGTTGGCAGAGGCGGGATATCCCCAAGGCGTCGGCTTCCCAACATTGCGCCTGCTGTACAACACCAATGCAGACCACCGCACTATAGCAGTGGCTGTACAGGCCATGTGGAAGCAGAACTTGGGCATTGATGTCGAGTTAGATAATCAAGAATGGAAAGTCTATCTGAGCAGCCGCAATAACGGCGAACACCAGATCGCCCGCGCTGGCTGGGTGGCTGATTATGTAGACCCCAGCAATTTCTTGGAGGTGCTCAGCAGTAGCAGTGGCAACAACCGATCAAACTGGTTAAACCCAGAATATGACCAGCTCGTCGCCCAAGCTAAGCAGTCTTGGGATGCGGCCACGCGCAACCGCCTATTCGCCAGTGCTGAGCAGCTGATGCTGGCAGAGACACCGATCATTCCCATCTACCACTACACCAGTAAGCGCCTACTGCGAAGATCTGTGGTGGGCTGGCAACGCAATGCGCTCGACTACCAACGCTATAAAGATATCCATCTGCTTGACAACCCGAGCCCGGAGGCGGTGAAGGAGAGAGCAAAACGACAAGCTGAAGCAGATGCCAAGGTAGCGGCTGACGCTGACACAGAGGATCAAGCGACAGAATCAGCTCCACAATAAACCACTCCCTACACGACAAGCCGGGTCTTTGATCGCTTTTATCAGCTGGCGGGTACTACAGGCCATCCCCGTTCTACTGGCAGTCGTCACCGCCACATTTTTCCTTGTTCACGCTGCGCCGGGTGGCCCTTTTGACAGCGAACGCCAACTGTCCCCTCAAGTTGAGCAACAACTCAAGGCGCACTACCACCTAGACCAACCGTTGTCGCGTCAGTATGTGGCCTATCTGGGTGCTCTGTTGCAGGGAGATCTAGGCCCTTCCTTCCGCTACCCAGGTCGGCGTATCAACGACATTCTGCTACAGGGTCTGCCCAAAACAATCGAGCTGGCCAGCTACGCATTGCTGTTTGCACTACTGTGTGGCATCGGTGCTGGCCTCATCGCCGCCCGCCGCCCGAATAGCGCACAAGACCGCATCACCATGGCCGCAGCGATGATCGGCATATGTATGCCCTCTTTTCTGCTCGGACCATTACTGGTATTAGTCTTTGGTATCTACCTAGATTGGTTACCAGTGACGGGCTGGGGACAGCTGCCGGGAGACAAAATACTGCCGACCATCACCCTTGGTGCCGCCTACACAGCTTACATTGCCCGCCTGTGTCGAGCGGGTCTGCTAGAAGTGATGAATGCAGATTTCATTCGCACCGCCCGAGCCAAAGGAATCTCAGAGCAAGCCGTGTTGCGCAGACACGCCCTGCGCGGGGCACTACTGCCAGTAGCCGCTTTCCTTGGCCCGGCAATCGCCGGTTTGCTGAGCGGCTCCTTCATCGTTGAGACCGTGTTCCAAATTCCAGGGATCGGTCGCTTCTATATACAGGGAGCTTTCAACCGTGACTATACACTGGTGATGGGCATGACCATCTTCTTCGCCACCCTGCTGGTGTTGCTCAATTTACTCGCCGATATCTTGTCGGCTTGGCTCGACCCACGGATCCGCATGGAGTACCGCCAGTGAAGCTCTGCTGGCCTCGTCCCTCGGCACTGTGGCGCGATGCCGGGCGGCGCTTCCTGCGCGATGAGCCCGCCACCTACAGCCTATTGTTACTCTTGGCGATCACTCTGGCCGTCATTGTCGGGCCGTGGCTCAGCCCCTACGGCTACGCATCTCAGAACTTGCAGATCGGAGCCAGTGCACCATCGATAGCGCACTGGTTTGGCACCGACCCGCTGGGACGCGATCTGCTCACGCGCCTGCTCTACGGGGGGCGCATCTCCTTGGCAGTAGGTCTGTTGGCAACTGCTGTCGCACTGGTGATCGGTGTTAGCTGGGGAATACTGGCGGCCTACTTCGGCGGGAGAATAGACGCACTGATGATGCGCATCGTCGACGCTCTATATGCCCTGCCATTCATGGTTGTAATCATCCTGCTCACCGTCAGCTTCGGGCGCAGTATGTTGCTACTCTTTCTGGCCATCGGCTGTCTTGAATGGCTGAGTATGGCACGTATTGTGCGCGCCCAAGTGCTGTCGTTACGAGAGCGCGAGTTTGTACAGGCTGCCGCATGCATCGGCCTCGGGCGCGGAGCCGTGATGTTGCGCCATGTGCTGCCCAACACGCTCGGCTCCATCACGGTCTATGCCACGCTGAGTGTCCCCAATGTCATGTTGCTCGAAGCCTTCCTCAGTTTCCTGGGCCTCGGCGTTCAGGCTCCCCACAGCTCTTGGGGAGTACTGATTTCACAGGGTGTGGAGTATATAGAGATCTACCCATGGCTACTACTGTTCCCTGGCGTGACCCTGAGCTTGGTACTGTTGGCGCTCAATGTGTTGGGAGACAGCCTGCGCGATGCGCTCGATCCCGCGCATGGGGGGACTTAGACCATGGCTCTCTTGACACTGCAGGAGCTGAACATCGATTTCCCCGACAAAAACGTAGTCCGCGATGTGAGCTTAGAACTAGATCACGGCACCACCCTAGGAATCATCGGCGAATCAGGGTCGGGAAAATCGCTCAGCGGTCTCGCCTGCCTTGGCCTATTGCCCCCCACGGCGCGCGCCTCGGGTAGTATCTGCTTCAATGGAGAAGAGCTGATCGGTATGCCAGCTGCGCGGTTGCGCAGGTTGCGTGGATGTCACATTGCCATGGTGTTCCAGGATGCTGGCACAGCGTTGACCCCATGGAGTAGCATCGGTACACAGCTGATAGAGCCACTGTGTGACCATCTGGGATTAAGGCGCTCAGAGGCGAAGCGCAGGGCGGTAGCGATGCTTGAAGAAGTGCGCCTGCCAGATCCAAAGAGCGCGCTCAGCCGCTATCCGCACGAATTTTCGGGCGGCCAGCGCCAGCGGATTCTGCTCGCTATCGCACTGGCCGCAGAGCCTGAATTACTGATCGCCGATGAGCCCACCACCGCGCTTGATGTCACTGTACAGGCACAAATTTTAGAATTGCTAGCCACGCTACAACGCGAGCGTGGACTGGCACTGCTTTTTATCTCCCACGACTTGGCGGTGATCAACCAAATCGCCGAGCAAGCAGTGGTCATGGATGCTGGGCAAGTGGTAGAGCGCGGCTCGGTGCGCTCGCTATTCCACACCCCACGACATCCCAGCACCCGCACCCTGATGCGCTCCATTGCCGACCGTAGCACAGCCCGTACAGCGCAACACACTGACGACAGTGCCCATCAGCCCACCGTGCTGAGCGTTTCCGGACTCAGCGCAGGCTACCCAAAACCTCGCAACGGAAAGCGTGTGTTGCACGGAATTGATCTGCAACTGCGCCGCAGTGAGATCGTTGCACTGGTCGGTGAATCGGGCTCTGGAAAATCAACGCTGGCTCGAGTGCTACTACAGCTCATACCCGCCCGCACTGGCGAATTGCAACTGTTGGGCGAGGCACTGGTAGCGCCGCACGCCGGGAGCCACCGACGGCAGCGAGCACGTGTGCAAATGATCTTCCAAGACCCTTATGCCTCCCTCAATCCACGCCTTTGTATCGCAGAAACTCTGGCAGAGCCGATACGCTTCCACGGTTTGGCCAATACTGAAAAAGAACTGGCGGTGCGCGTGGCAGAGCTACTCGAAGCCGTGGAACTCGACCCCAACATCGGCTCCCGCTATCCACATGCATTTTCTGGGGGTCAGCGCCAGCGCATCGCAATCGCCCGCGCACTGGCCACCGAGCCAGAGCTACTGATTGCAGATGAGCCAGTCTCAGCGCTTGATGTGAGTACCCAATGCGCCATACTCGCCCTACTCACGAAAATAGTACACGACAGGCAAATGGCTATGTTGCTCATTTCGCACGACTTGGACATGGTGCGTGGCATGGCTCAGCGCACTGCGGTGATCTATCGGGGCGAGCTAGTCGAGCAGGCCGATACCCGGGTGCTGTTTGCCTCCCCACGCCATGAACACACCCGCCAATTGCTGGCGGCTAGTCCCTCCCTCCCCGCTCCACTTTAAAAATGAAACACACGCACCGTTTCCAGCTGCCGACTCTGCTGTTACTGGCCGCACTGGCCACCGGATGTGGCGATCGGCCAAACCATCCGCCTCCCAGTGAGCGCAGCATACCCGCCGCAGCTATAGCTGCTGGCAGTGCTGATCCAGAGCGCCTGCTACCGCTGACTGGGGCTCATAATGTGCGCGACTTGGGCGGCTACACCACTGCAGATGGGCAGCGCGTTAAATGGGGGCAATTGTATCGGGCAGATGCCCTTAGCAAATTGGATGATGCGGATCTTGATTACTTGACGCGACTCGGGCTGAGACGCGTGGTGGACTTCCGCTCAGAGAGCGAACAACAGGATGCCCCCGACCGATTGCCAACGGATGCTGAATACCGATCGCACCCGATGACCGCCAGCACCGTCGGTGGCATTGATGTCTACGCACTGTTCCGCGACCCCAAACGGTTGAATGCAACCGATACCGGCGAGTTAATGCGCGATATCAATCGACAACTGGTCACTGATTACACACCGAAATACCGAACATGGCTACACCAGTTGGCCACTGATGACAGCGCCTCACCCCAGATGTTTCACTGTACGGCAGGCAAAGACCGCACTGGCTTTGCCGCCGCCATCCTGTTGTCGGCACTCGGTGTGCCGCGCGAACAAATCATGGCAGATTATCTGCTGAGCGCAACCTACATCGCCAACCACAACGAACGCCGAATCCGCAGGATCCAACTATTGTCGCTGTGGCGCATCCGCGCTGAGGCGTTGCGCCCGATGATGACTGTACAGAGCAGCTTCCTGCAAGCCGCCTTCGATGAGGCGGAGCGCCGCTACGGCTCTTTTGATGACTACCTTAGCGAAGGCTTGGGAGTCAATGCGGTGCTACGCAAACAGCTGCGCGCACGTTTTCTTGAGGCCACTCCAAGGGGTGGACGTGGTGAGTTATCTGTTGGCAGCCTTCGATGAAACAGAGCGGCTAAGGCGCTGTCGATGCCGATTGGCTCGAAAGTCTGGGAATCAATGCAGCTCCACACCGTTAACTACAGACTCGTTTTCTCAAGCCGCACTATGCGGTGACTAAATTAAATGAACGCCAGCCGATCAGACACTCTACTGGCCGCAATGATAAACTGAGCTGGCAAAGCCGCACTGGCTCCCCACGAGTACTGCACAGCACAATCAGGATATTTCCACATGACCGACCGCATTTCCGCCATTGATCCTCTGCCAGAGAGCAAAGTCCCTGCTTGGGATCTGGAAACCGATGTCATCGTAGTCGGCTTTGGTGCCGCCGGAGCCTGCGCCGCTATCGAAGCCAGCGAACAAGGTGCCGATGTCACCCTGCTCGAAGTCTCCAGCGGTAGCGGCGGCACTTCGGCGCTGTCTAGTTCAGAGATTTACATGGGCGGCAACGGAGGAACCCCAGCTCAACGTGCCAATGGCTTCGAAGATACCACTGAGGCGATGCGCGACTATCTGATGATGGCTGGCGGGCCTAACGCCGATGCAGCCAAAGTTGCTCTGTACGCCGAGCAAAGCCTCGCCCATTACCAATGGCTGACCAGCCAAGGCATGGAATTCAACACGACTTTCGTCGCCGAAAAAACCATCATTCACCTAACGGATGACTGTCTGTTGTTCACCGGTAGCGAAGAGGCCTACCCTTTCAATGAAGCGGCCACCCCCTGCCCACGCGGTCACAAACCCAAAGTGGAGGGCGACACCGGCGGACCCTATTTGATCAATATCCTAACCGAGCAAGTCAAAAAACGCGCCGTGGACATCCACTTCGACAGCCGCGTCCGCACACTGATCCGTGGAGCGCAGCGCCGCATCGTCGGCCTAGTCGTGCGCGAGGAGAGCAAAGACCGCTATGTCCGAGCGCGGCGCGGTGTTGTGCTGTGTGCCGGTGGCTTTGCCATGAATCAGGAGATGATCAAGCGCTATGCCCCACAATTTCTGCGCCTCGGCAGTGACCGAGCCATCGGCAACCCCTTCGACGATGGCACTGGTATCCGCCTCGGCATGGGGGCTACTGGCGCGACGACCAACATGCATGAAGGCTTTGTCAGCCTACCCTTCTATCCCCCCGCCAACTTCGTCAAGGGCATCTTGGTCAACGCCCAAGGACAGCGCTTCATCAACGAGGATTGCTACCATGGGCGGGTCGGGCACTTCTGCCTGCGCCAACGCGACGACACCATCTACTTGGTACTCGATCAAGATCTGTATGAGAAGCCTAATGAGTACATCGGCATGACACTGGCTGGCACTGGGGAAACGGTGGCCGAGCTGGAGCAGGAGCTCGATTTGCCCGAAAAATCTCTGCAAGCTACGCTTGAGGTCTTCAATCACCACGCCGCCCAAGGCTGCGACCCGCTATTTGGCAAAAATCCAAAATATATCAAAGCGCTCGACCAAGGCTCCTATGCTGCCTTTGACTGCTCAATCGGCAAAATCTACTACCCATACTTCACTCTGGGTGGGCTGGACACGCTACCTACTGGTGAAGTATTGGACAGCGATCAACAAATTATTCCTGGGCTGTATGCGGCTGGGCGCAACGCCTGTGGGTTGCCGCGCACCGGTGCGGGCTACAGTAGCGGGATGTCGATTGGCGATGCCACTTTCTTTGGTCGCCAAGCGGGTATTAGCGCTGGCAACGCCGTACCACACGCCTAGCAAGCGGAGACGCTGGCAACAGCTTATTTTTTCTGTTGTGCGCTACTCTGCGTGTATTTCATCTTGACTTGGAGCGGGGCAGCAAACTTCCCGCCCGCTTCCAGCCACTCTTGCATGACTCGTGGAGCGTCTCGGAAGGGATTGTAGATATCCTCTTCTGATGAAAATTTGCCGTCACCGGCGTAGACTAGCCGCGTCCAGTTCGGAAAGCCAAACTGCGGGTTGTCCGGCTCTGTAGGATGCGGCCATACATTTTGTACCCCGAGCACAATAGCTCCGTTCTCCTCATCAAACGCCACCCAGTCCTGCGGAAACCACATCTTCGGATACGGAGCCATGACATCGACAATCCATTGGCGAATCTCTTCTCTGCCATGGAATTCACCGTAGGCGTGCTCCTTATAGATCGCATCTTCGGTAAAAAGATCAACCCATGGCTCCCAGTCCCCGGTTTCGCTGGCGCGCTGATGCGCCTCGTTGTAGATTGCTAGAGCTTGCTCCAGCTCTGCTCTGCTGTATTTAGGCATAACTATAGCTCCGGTTTAATTAGTGGTTCATCTTATTTTAATGCCAATAAACACTAGAATGGCGGTGCAGAAGGCACTTGTGTCTTGGGGCTTTGGCGCACGATGGCGGGCATTGAATACGAGCCGTTCAAGGCCTCTGGCAGCGGGGAATAGATGCGTGCCACCAAGTAGAAGCCCTGATGACCGATCGGCAACCAATTGGCTCGCAATTTAGAGTCTAGCGGCTCACTACTAGAGAGGTGGATGAGCAGGGAGCCATCATCGTCGTAGCTCAAATCCTCAGTCTTACTGCCAATGCCAAAGCGGTTGATCGGATTGGCTAACAGCGCATTGCTCTGGGCATTATAGGCCGAAATACTCCAGTAGGCGTCAGCTGCTGGATAGTGTCCACGCAGAAAGCGGAGTTGATAATCGTGGGCGCCATTGAGCAGCTGACCGGCACTATCGTAGTAAGCGTTTGGATACACCGCCTCCTCAACAATATTCGCACCGATACCACCATAGGCGGAAATCGCCCGCAACAGATAATCGGAGCCATAGAGGCCCAGATGTAGCGGCGCATAACTCCATCCATTGGCATCCACTGCAGTGGGTCTAAAACGCATATCGCGCAGAATACGCTCGCCGATGCGCGCCCCCCGCTCCACCGCCGCACGCAATTGTTCAGGGTGACGCTCTGGGGCAAATACTCTGCCGGAGCCAAAACCAGCTAAGTCCAACATTGCCATCAGGCCATTCTCGGTCGCCGGAATATCAATGCGCCGTAGCAATTGATTGACCACGCGAAAATAATCCAAAGTGCCTCGCATTTCAGGCAATGCTTTGGGCAACGGAACCCCGCCCTGTTGCGCCTTAGACGGCTGATCAAGTGCGCGCCGTGGATTCTCCAAATAACGCTCCAGCGGCAGTAAGCGAAAGCGAGACTGATAACTCGCCATCACCTGATGTTGGTTGTCTTGGGTGGCCGCGATGCGCAACAGCACCCAGGCCGTGTCGGTCGGTACCCGCACGATATCGCGCACACCCCATGGCAAGGCTCCAGACCAGTGCTGGTCGGCGATCAGGTAATAGCCCCCGTCATTGCCAATGGTGCGCGAGCTGAGATAGCCCACATTATTCATGAATAAGTCTTCAATCTGTACGCTGTACCAATGCTCATCCATCGGCGGGACATAGATGACCATCGGGCCATCGCTCAGCCACAGCCAAGCGGAGGAATACAAGACATCGGGATTGGGGACCCCAAACCAAGTGGTACGTTCAGTCGCCAAGCCTGACTTGAAATGGGCAAACACGCCCAGTGGTGCATTCACCTCTTCATCTAGGCCATTGAGCTGACGATACTGAGCAACGGACAACTCAAACAGCGGCGCAGCATAGAGATAACCGATGACCGCCGCCGCTTCTTGCAATTCCACCAGCGCCTGCATAAAGACCGGCACATCCACATCTGAGCGATGAGTGTTAGTCTCTGGTGAGCGACCCTGCGCTGGCACCCCAGTCACACCCACCAGCATCATGCTACTAACCAGCACCAAAACCAGTAACCCTGTACGTGACATCCAACACACCCCAGCGTACCCTGAAAAGAGTTATGTTAGCCTATTAGCAAAGCTGGGCTTGGCTCTACCAAGCAGATCAGCGGGGTTTGTGAGAGCTGCAAATGACCACAGAGACTAAGGAACTCAGGGGACTCGGTGCCGCCATCGTTACTGGCGGCGGTACGGGCATCGGTGCAGCGATCTGTCTGGCACTGGCAGCATTAGGTCATCCGGTGCTGGTCGGTTGGTCGCGCTCAAAAGACGGTGCGCTGAACACTGTCAGCTCCCTCTTGGCCGCTGGTGGAGAGGGTAGCGAGCAGTGCGTTGATATAGTTGAGGAAGCACAAGTTGAGCAATTGTTCCAAGTGTGCCTTGCTCGCTACGGTCGTCCAGCCGCGGTGATCAACAACGCTGGCATCGGCCATATGGCCAATGTCGCCGACACTAGTACTGCCGACTACGAGCGTATTTTTTCAGTCAACGCACGGGGCACCTTTTTCATGTGCCGACAGGCTGCTAAACAGCTAGCCGATGGCGGCGCACTCATCAATATCTCCTCTGGCATCACGGTGGCCTCCGCAGCTGGTATGTCCTTGTACACCGCCAGCAAAATGGCCATGGAAGGGTTTAGCAAGGCACTCGCCCACGAATTGGGGTCGCGCGGTGTGCGCGTTAATTGCGTCTCCCCGGGCATGACCGACACCCCGATGCTAGAGCAGGGCGATGCCCAAGCGTTGCGCGAGTACGGGCGCCGGATAGCCGTGATGGCTCGCCTCGGCGAGCCCGAGGACATCGCCGATGCCGTCGCCGCATTGGTCTCCCCTGCTGGACGGTGGATTACCGGTCAGAATATCCATGTCGACGGCGGCGCACTCATCCGCTGAGCTGAGTACATGGCCTTCCCTACCGAAACCATCGACTGCCAGTTGGATAGCGACGGCCTACTCAAACTGCAGCTGAACCGCCCTCAGCAGCTGAATGCCTTCACGGTGCAGATGTGTGCCGAGCTGGAGCGTGCGTTTGAACTCGCCTCACAGGAAGATGCCGTGCGTGTCGTGCTCGTCAGCGGCGCTGGCCGTGCCTTTTGCGCGGGCATGGATCTGAGCACACAGGGCAATGTTTTCGGCCTTGATGAGAGTCAACAACCGCTGTCGCCGCAGGAGTATCGCGCTGTGCGCGACACGGGTGGGCGCGTTGCTCTAGCGATCTTCCGCTGTAGCAAACCCGTGATCGCTGCTGTCAACGGCCCGGCCATCGGCATCGGTGCGACCATGCTGTTGCCAATGGATATCCGCCTCGCCGCCGAAGAGGCGCGCTTCGGCTTTGTGTTCTCCCGCCTCGGCATCGTCAACGAGGGTTGCTCTAGTTGGTTCTTACCTCGCATTGTCGGCCTGCCACGAGCCATGGAGTGGCTATTGCGTGGACATATCTTTGATGCCGATGAGGCCTTGGCTAGCGGCTTGGTGCGCGAGCTCTGTCCGGGGGATGAATTGATGTTGCGCGCCGAAGCGCTGGCGCGGGAGATTGCCATGACAACCTCGCCAGTATCAATCGCGCTGATCCGCCAAATGGTCTACCGCGCCAGCGGTGCACCATCACCATTGGAGGCTCACCGCCTCGAATCACTGGGTGTCTTCTACACCAGCATGGCAGACGGACGCGAAGGGCTGAGCGCCTTCCTCGAAAAACGCCCACCGAACTACACGACCAGTGTGCCCCGCGACCTGCCGCCATTCTATCCATGGTGGACCGAAGAGGGGGGTGACGACTAAGGGGAGTCGGAATGATGCACTGTTGACCCGTTAGTCCGCATCGGAGCGCCTAAGCACACCGGCTTCCCCCACTACCCGCTGTGCTACAATTTTGGCAATCTTTTTTTTGCCAGATTAATACCATGCAATTCGCTCTGTTCTACGAAATCCCAGTCGCCCGTCCTTGGCACAAACGCTCTGAATACGATGCCTACCAAGCAGTGATCGAAGAGGCGGTACTCGCCGATCAGTGCGGCTTCGATGCGCTGTGGACAGTCGAGCATCATTTCTTAGAAGAGTATTCACACTGCTCTAACCCGGAGGTGCTATATGGTGCCATCGCGGCGCTCACCAAAAATTTGCGCTTGGGCTACGGTGTGCGCCTGATGCCCAAACCCTACAACCATCCGGTGCGTACGGCTGAATCGGTGGCGGTACTCGATCTCATCAGCAATGGTCGGGTCGACCTGGGTACTGGACGCTCTTCGACGCGCGCTGAACTCGAGGGTTTTGGGGTCAGTCTGAGCAAGGCGCGTCCCATGTGGCGCGAAGCGATCCAACATGTAGTCGGTTGCTGGACCGAGGACGAGCACTGTTTCGATGGTGAATACTGGCAGATGCCTAAACGCCGTGTGCTCCCCAAACCCATCCAAGAACCACACCCACCACTGTGGGGAGCCACCAGTAGCGAAGCGGGTCACCGCCAGATCGGCGAGAGCGGCATCGGGCTGTGCTCCTTCGCTGTCGGCACACCGCCAGATGACATCAAAAAACGCATTGATATCTACCGTCAAGGCATCGCTGACTGTAGCGAGCCACTCGGCAAATTCATCAACAACCGCGCCGCCACCTTCAGCATGATGTGTTGTGCGCCAACCACTGAAGAAGCCGTAGCAACCGCCACCGAATCTTTTGAATGGTACTGCTCCCGCGGTGCCGAGCTGATCGGCTCCGTCGCCACTTGGATGGCCGAGGAGAAACGCGAGAAGGAAATCGAGCTCGGCAACTACCAGTATGCCAGCGATATACAACAGAGTGTGGATCAAGGTCTGCACAAAATGTTCACCATGGACATGTTGCGCGAGAGCAATGCCTGCGTAGCTGGCGATCCAGCGGAATGCATCAGGATGTGCGAAGCCTATGAAAGCATTGGCGTGGATTTGCTACTGTGCTTGGTCAACCCTTACAAAATCTCTCACGAAAAAGTCATGCAAACCATCCGCTTAATGGGCGAGGAAGTGTTACCACATTTTCGCAACAAAAGCTGATAATGAAACATAATATCTCTAAGCGCATCAGAAAAAAATACTAACTAATTTTTTCTTCTCACAGAGATTAGAGAGAGCGCTAGGAATCCTATTGCGGGGGCATCGCGGATATATTGGAGGACAGTGGCTCAAAATTGGAAAGCTCCAGTTTGATTTTCTTATGCATCAGGGTCTGATGCCCTAGTAAATCTGAGGAAATTTGTGGAACCATATCACCTATTTTTTGCCACATTCTTTGAGTCGATGAAAAATACTATTCACGAAGAACCCTCTCACAGTCATGGTGAATACCTCTACTCACGAGAGCAAATGGTGGCATTTGCTGATCAGAGTAGTTGGCGGGTCACGTACATCGGTGCTTTCAATCACCCTTGAGGATCTCGACAGCA
>JABABF010000072.1 GCA_014238345.1 Gammaproteobacteria bacterium | reverse complement strand
TGATAGTTCCCAGCACACTAAAATCGAAATAGTCAACAATACTCACAGCCACTCCGGAGCAGTTGTTGCCCGTTTCGTCTTCAAAAGCCGTAGTAGCCACGCAAGCACCCACATAATAGGTGGGTCCGATGGTCTGTGATGCTGGCGCTGCGCAGTCTTGGCCGAGGCTGCTGCCACTGCCAGCGGCGAGGGCGGGTACCGACACCCCCGCTGTACACAGCGGCGTGTCAGCAGTTGAAATGTCCGCATCCCTGGACCAATAAAAACGCAGGGTGGTCGCCCCGGCTTGCCCGGTGCCCTCATTCTCTACCGTTGTGCTGAGGGTGAATGTCTGGTCGAGATCCAATGAGGTGTCGCTGGGGGTTGGCCTACGTACTGTCCAATCGAAGTAGGTGGTCGCAGGTGCCGCCGCTGCGCCTGCATTCTCTACAATTGTAGTGACGGTCACCGTCTGACTGAAAAGAATGTTGTTGTTGTCGATACTTGGGTCACTCACTCTCCAATCTATTTTGTTGAGATACACTGAAATCCTGGGAGCGCAGTTGTTGCCCGTATTTGATTCCGCGCTCGAGCTCACCACGCAAGCGAACGCAAGATACCGGTTTAGTGCGAGCAGCTGTAGCGGTATCTGGCAGGATTGGCTGACACTATTGCTGGCTCCAGCGGCGAGAGCTGGCACCGTAGCTGTACACAGCAAGGTATCACCAGGCCCAAGATTGCCATCCGTGGACCAATAGAACTGCAAGGTAGTCGCCGCCGCATTCTCGGAGCCCACATTTGCTACCGTTACAGCAAAGACGACCTGATCGCCGGCATCAACGGTGTTGTCGCTGACACTTAACCCACTCACTGTCCAATCCACGGCGAAAGCCCGAGCTGGCAGGCAAGCCAACAGTAGCACGAGCGAGACGAGCGATAGGATGGGGCACAGGGTGCGCCGCAGCCGCGAGGCGGGTGGCTTGGCTGGACAATACGACATAGGTGACTTCATTGACCGTGCGGACATGCGGAGAGCGGCCATCAAGTGGCTCTATATTCTAACTCTAAAGTTGAGGCACAGATTAGATTAAGTGAGCATGATTTCGCCCATCCAAGCCGCCTAAATCGTCACTCAAAAACACATAGAGGGGGAGTTTTATTGTAACTTTCCGAGTGCCTGCATCTGCATCATTACAATGCCACAGAGCCTGCTTGCATCAATGTGCCTCATCCCAATTTTCCCCGTGTCCACAGGCCACCTCCAACGGCACACTCAGCCAGCTCGTATCTCGCAGCTCGCCGCCGTCGGCCGCCATCATCAGCTGCGAGATACGCTCGCCGACCTCTTGCTGAGCCCCGTCTTCTACCTCCAACACCCACTCATCGTGCACCGGTAGGATCATCCGCGCGGGCACCCCCTCAAAAATACGCTGGGCGATATTAGTGTTATTCCCCCAAGAGATCACTGATCTGGGTGACTATTGCCGCCTCGCTCTCCAATAAGTTTGCATAACCTGCCACTACGATATTTGAGGTCTCACCGCTCACCAGACTGTCTCGCTGACTCTTCGTCAACCTGATCCCCCTGAGTAATAGGGTCGCATCAATAATATCCACCACATTGTCGCCGGTCAGATCCAACACTGGCGGGTCCGTGTTGAGCAAAGCATCTATCTGGCTGACAATATCCGCTTCGCCAGCTAATAAGTTCTGGTAGCCTGCTGCCACAATATTCGAAGTCTGCCCGCTCACGATGCTATTCCGCTGGCCCTGCGTCAACCTGATTCCTCGGAGTAATAGGGTTGCATCAATGACATCCACCGTATCGCTAGTGAGGTCGAGCATTACTGCGCTTGATTTGATCCTTACGGCAACCCCGGCAGAGCAGTTGTTTGCAGCGTCTGATTCCTCGGACACCGTAGCCACGCAAGCACCCACATAATAGGTGGCTCCAGCGGTCTGTGATGCTGGTACCACGCAGTCTTGGCTGAGGCTACTGGCACTGCCAGCACTGAG
>JABABF010000071.1 GCA_014238345.1 Gammaproteobacteria bacterium | reverse complement strand
GCCCCAGGCAGGCAGCCCACGCCCCGGACAAGCGGGCGATGCGACCCTGCCAACGCACACGGTGACGCTGGTCGGGAGCCCTGAAACATAGCAGATCAAACACTGAGTAGATGACGAGATGCAGCAATTCACGACCCGCCCGCAACACCACGCGTAGCAATTCACACGCCAAACGCACCTCTAACAAAGCGACACACCGCCACTTGATCGCCATATAGAAACGAGACCACGAAAAATGCCAGTGGACGATCTCTTCCCGCCGGGCTGCATCTAGGCCAGGGGAAGAGCCACCCCCCAGATGCAGCGCCGACGCCGACGGTGCCCGCAACACATCCCACCCCGCGAGGCGGGCGCGCAAGCACAGATCCCACTCATCAAAGTACATGAAAACCTGCGGATCGAAGCCACCCAGCTCGGCCATGGCCGAGCGGCGCAACAGCATGGCGGCACCAATCACCACGCTGACTCGGTGCGCGGCAACACCAGTGGAGGTGGGGGGCTTCCACCGATGTAACCTGAACAGAGGATTGAACAGGGAATCGATGGGGCGGATCGACAGTGGCTGATAGCCTACAGATGCTTTGACCCCGGCTGGATAAAACAACGCAGGTCCGATCACCGCTGCCTGCGGATGCTGGGTGGCAGTGCGTTGCAATACGGCAATATCCCGAGCATGGATGCGCACATCAGGGTTGAGTAGCAGGATCAATGGCGAATCAATAGCTCCCAGCCCGATATTCACTGCCCCACCAAAACCCACATTCTCAGTATTGCGCAACACGCGCACTGCGGGGAAGTCCGCCACCCGCTCCAGCGTGTCGTCGCTACTGGCGTTGTCGACAATGAGAGTCGGCACCGCGCCGCCGATACTGCGCAGACAATCTGAGATAACCGCCCCGCTGTTGTAACTGATGACCAACGCCGTAACTGCAGGGGTGCTGGTTTCAGCCATCAGTCGGCTCCCCAGACTCCGGTCGCAATAGCGGAAACAGCATCACCTCGCGAATACTCGGCACATCGCAGAATAACATCGCTAATCGATCCACACCAATCCCCGCACCAGCAGTCGGCGGCAAACCGCTCTCCAGTGCCTCAATATAAGCTGGGTCACCCAACATAGTCTCATTATCTCCAGCGCTACGGGCGGCGGCCTGTGCCGCGAAGCGATCGGCCTGCAATTGCGGATCATTGAGCTCCGAGAAGCCATTGGC
>JABABF010000070.1 GCA_014238345.1 Gammaproteobacteria bacterium | reverse complement strand
GGCCTTGATGACGATGGGGACACCGTGGTGGCGCAGGTACTGCTTTGCGTCCGCCAAGTCATCAAAAGCCTGCCAGTCGGCGGTTGGAATGTTATGGCGGTGCATGAATTCTTTGGCGAAGCACTTGGAACTCTCCAGCTGTGCAGCGGCGCGTAGTGGCCCTAGACAGGGCAGGCCGCGGGCGGCAAAGTGGTCGGTGATGCCAGCGGCCAGCGCGGACTCGGGTCCAACGATGGTCAGCGCGAGTTGTTTGCTCTTGGCAAAATCGCCCAGTTCATCGATCGACAGCGCGTCAATGGAGACATTGTTCAGCTTTGGATTGTCCCCGCTACCGGTACCTGCGTTACCTGGGGCTACAAAGACTTCGCCTACTGCTGGCGAGCTGGCTAGCGACCAGGCGAGGGCGTGCTCACGCCCGCCACTGCCCACGACCATCAATCGATCCACGGTGCTGGCGGTGTTCAGTGGCGGAAGTGGCGGCGGCCAGTGAACAGCATGCTCATACCCAAGCGGTCGGCGGCGGCGATGACTTCTTCATCGCGACGCGAGCCACCAGGTTGTACCACGCAAAGTATCCCGGCCTCGGCGGCGACTTCGATGCCATCGGCAAAGGGGAAGAATGCATCTGAGGCCAGTGCCGCGCCCTCCAAGCTGTGCCCGGCTTCAGCGGCGCGCAATGCGGCGATACGCACACTGAAGACGCGGCTACTCTGACCTGCACCGATGCCCAAGCTGCGGCGGCCGCCCGTGCAGACAATGGCGTTTGATTTGACAAATTGGCAGAGTAACCAGGCAAACTCCAGTTCGGCCAGTTCGGTAGCGCTGGCCGAGCGGCGACTCACGCACTGCCAATCGGCGGACCAAGGTCCTGCCCGGTCGCGTTGTTGTACTAATAGCCCAGCGCGGATGTGCTGTCCGTGTAGCTCTGTCGTCTTTGTCCCCGCATCCAGTGTGCCGCAGGCCAGCACCCGCAGAGCTGGTCGCTCTGCCAGCACCGCCAGTGCTTGCTCATCGACTGACGGCGCGATCAATAGCTCGGCGAATGGGCCGTC
>JABABF010000069.1 GCA_014238345.1 Gammaproteobacteria bacterium | reverse complement strand
GCGATGGCCGCCCGCAGGAAGTCCAGCTCAGGGGCGCTCGGTTGCGTGGTGCCGGGCTCCCATGTGCCGACTGTCATCTGCGCTGCCGCCGTGGTCTATCAATCATCTGCATCGGTTGTGTGTTGTGCTGTCGATCGGGAGCCGACTCCCACTCACCGCAGCTATTGTAGTGTGGCATCGACGCTGTGCTAGCTGATTCTATCCGGGGTCTGTTGGCGCTCTGGCTAGTTGCTGTGGCATTGCCGTCGGCGGCGGCAGAGGCCGAGCTGCCCCCCGATCTGTGGGGTGATTTTAGTCAGGGTGGCATGGTGATGGGTAGTGTTGCGCCCGACACCGAGATCCGTTTCAATGGCCGTCGCTTGCGGGTGTCGCCGACCGGTCAGTTCACTTTTGGCTATGGCCGCGATGTGTCGTCTGCATCTGAGCTCGAATGGAGGCACTCCAGCGGAGCCACCGGGCGACGCCAGCTGAGGGTTGATGGGCATAGTTTTGCATTGCAACGCATCAGCGGTGTGCCGCAACGCACGGTGACACCGGCGCCTGAGACTTTGGAGCGGATTCACACAGAGACAGCACTGGTGCGCCGCGCCCGCGAGCAGGACAGTGCCATCTCTGATTTCTTTGCAGGCTTTACCTGGCCCGTGATCGGCCCGATCACCGGTGTCTATGGCAGTCGCCGAGAATACAATGGGGTGCCGTCTCGCCCGCACTACGGTGTTGATATCGCTGCTCCGACGGGTACGCCGGTACGTGCACCAGCGGCGGGCATTGTGCGGCTCGCCCACCCGGATATGTACTACTCTAGTGGCACTCTGATCCTTGATCACGGTCACGGTATTTCATCTAGTTTCCTGCATTTGAGTAAAATCCTGGTACGAGAGGGGCAGCGATTGCGCCGTGGTGAGGTGCTGGCCGAAGTGGGTAGCGGCGGTCGCTCCACTGGGGCGCACTTGGATTGGCGAGTCAACTGGTTTGCCGAGCGGCTCGACGCGGCGCGCTTGGCGGGTCCCATGCCGTACTGAGTTATAGTTTTCCCATAGTGTTCAGCGCAACAGACTCAAGTAGGTAGGATAGGGGGGCGACATGGAACAAAAATTAGATACCGAGTTACTTAAATTGTTGGTCTGCCCCCTGAGTCGGGCAGCGCTGGAATACGATGCCGAGCGCGCCGAGCTGCGCTGTAGCGAAAGCGGCCTTGCCTACCCGGTGCGCGATGGCATTCCGGTGCTGTTGCCCGAGGAGGCGCGCCAAATCGACAGCGACATCAACAGTGACGACGTGCAGCCCGCTGGTGACAGCCTGGCGGCATCATGAGTGACGGCGACACCATTTTTGGGCGTATCCTGCGCGGTGAGTTGCCTGCTGAGAGGCTCTACGAGGACGAGCACTGCATCGTCATTCGGGACATCAACCCACAGGCTCCAGTACACCTGCTGGTGATCTCACGCCGCGAGATCACCAGCTTGGCCGATGCCGAGGACAGCGACGGCGCACTGCTCGGTCACCTATTGCTGGTGGCGCGACAGCAGGCACAGGAGCAGGGCTTGGATGCCGGTTATCGCGTCATTATCAACAGCGGGGTCGGCGGCGGCCAGACGGTGTTTCACCTCCATGTGCATGTGCTGGGCGGTTTTGGCATATCCGCCGGAGCGCTGTTTGGTCAGGGCGAGCGCGAGCCACAGGACGACTGAATGTGGCGAATGTGGCGATGGATACCGCTGCCCTGCGTGGAGCCTTCATCAGCTTCTTCGAGGCTAGAGGACATCGCTGTGTAGCGAGTAGCTCGCTGGTGCCGCAGCGCGACTTTTCGTTGCTGTTCACCAATTCGGGCATGGTGCAGTTCAAGGATTATTTCCTAGGGGCAGCTCCTCCTCCGGCTCCCTGCCTAGTTACCGTCCAGCGTTGCCTGCGGGCGGGCGGCAAGCACAATGATTTGGACAATGTCGG
>JABABF010000068.1 GCA_014238345.1 Gammaproteobacteria bacterium | reverse complement strand
TATTGCTGATGCCATCGGTATTGTGTGGTGTGGTGCGGTGTGGTGCGCTTGTCGCGGGCACTGCTGGGCAGACAGTGTCTGATGTTGGGTAGGCTGGTAGTTGGGCACCGAAGTATTGCGTGAGTTCTAAACGGTTTCCGCACCCATTGTGTGCCTATGTGTCGCGCGGGCGGGTAACGGCAGCTCAGCGCCGCGCACTGGAGCACAGCTGGCCGCGCTGGGGACTAGATGTGTCGGCAGGCTTTGTTGATTTAGATGCAGTTTTTACCCGTTGGGCACCGCGGGTACTCGAGATCGGCTTTGGCGATGGCGAGTCGCTACTGGCCATGGCGGTGGCGATGCCAGAGCGCGATTTCATCGGTGTCGAAATCTATCCTGCAGGGATTGGCAAGCTATTGCTCGGTATTGAGCGGGAGCGCGTGGGGAACCTGCGGATTTATCGTGCCGATGCCAGCGAGGTGCTACGTTCCTGCATTGGGCACGGGACGTTGGATGCTGTGCAGCTGTTCTTTCCCGACCCTTGGCCTAAGAAACGTCACCACAAGCGCCGCTTAGTCGCCGGAGATTTTCCGCGCTTGGTTGCTGATCGGCTCAGTCTAGGCGGCCACTTCCACGCGGCCACTGACTGTTTGCACTACGCGCAACAGATGTGCCAGATACTGGGGGAGAGTGGCGCTTTTGTCAACTTGGCACCGAATGGTGGTTTTGCGCCGCGCCCCTCGTGGCGTCGGGCAACACGCTTTGAGCGCCGTGCCCATGCCGCTAGCGAGACGGTGTACGAATTGCTGTGGCAACGCGTATAGCAGGGTGTCGTGGCGCTTTCTGCTTAGTGCCACGCGGTGGGTTTGGGGCTCTGATGGCTAGTGTTGGCGCAGTTTCTGTACGCTTTTTCCGATGACTACACTGTATAATATCGCCATGATTTATGTTGCCGCTGTGCGCCTAAGAGCAATCTATGTGCCGCTGTGTTGTTGCCTGTTTGCGCTATGGCCAGTGGTGTCAGCTGCTCTCTCTGACAGTCAGCGCGAGCGTATGGCAGAGCGCTTGGCTCCAGTGGGTGCGTTGTGTGTTGACGGCGATGCCTGTGCATCGCAGCGGGTGTTAGTATCCAGAGCCCCTCGTAGCGGCGCCGATGTCTACCAGATGAGCTGTGCTGCTTGCCACGGCGCGGGGGTTAGTGGAGCGCCGCGCCTTTCGACACGGGGGGATTGGACAGCGCGCTTGGCTCGCGGTCAAGACACGCTGTACGATCATGCTATTGAGGGTTTCAATGCGATGCCTGCCCGAGGTGCCTGCCCCAACTGCACGGATGAGGAAATCCGCGCAGCCGTCGACTATATGCTCGATTCGCTACCTGCTCGCTGAGTGATTTATCGTTGCTATTAAGCAATATCCCAACGGTGTTTGACCAAGACTTCGCTACTTTTCCATAGCTGCGCGGCCACTGTGTCCGAGCGTGCGCTGGCGCGTGGTTGACACGGTGTGCGGTTGCAATAATAGCCACCGTTTGCCTTAGTGATGTCAGCTGCTGTACACAGCCAAACGGCAGTGTCGGCACCCTGTGCTGGTGTGCGTGCAAAGGGCTTGAGTAGCCCCATTAGCATGCGCGACAGCACATTGCGACCGAGGATGCCTGTATAAACCACGCCTGGGGACATGGCATTGACTGTGATGTCGCTACCGGCAACGCGTTGTGCCAAGCTGCGCGTGAACAGCAGGTTACACAATTTCGAGCGACTGTAGAGATCAAGATTGACATAGAGCCAGCGCCAGCGCTCTCGTCTCAGGTCAGCGAAATCTAATGAGCAGCTCAGCCGGTGGGCACCGGAGGAGACGACCACGATGCGGGCGGGGGCCGATGCGCTGAGGCGTGGCCACAGCAGGCCGTTGAGTAGGAAGGGTGCCAAGTGATTGATGGCTAGATTGGCCTCATAGCCATCAGCGCTGTATTGGCGACGGGCGAACAGCTCCCCGGCATTGTGCAGTAGCACATGCAGAGCTCGGCCACTGTCCAAATATGCTTGGGCGGCGTGTCGCACAGCATCCAGCGAGTTGAAATCGCAACACCAAGCGGCGGGTCGATGCCCGGTCTGGGCGGCGATTTGATCCTGTACAACGGCACAACGCTCAGCCTTGCGCCCGCCGACCACGACCTCGGCCCCCGCTACGGCTAGCGCTAGGGCTGCAGCGCGACCGATGCCGTGGGTGGCACCAGTCACTAGGCAAACTTTGCCGGTGATATCCCATGGCGGAAATGTCGCTACTTCAGCGTGGGGAGATGGCTCCATCACCGCACTATAGCTGCAGCTGCCAAGCAATGCCCGCCCGCGGTGTCATTTTAGTGATCCCAGCGGTGGTCAACCAAGACCTCGCTGGCTTGCCACAACTGCTCTGCAATGGCCTCGTCACAGGCATCGGCGCGGGGCTGGTGTGGGGCGCGATTGAAATAGTAGCCGCCGTTGGCGCGTATCAGTGCGGGTTCAGTACACAGCCAGACGGCGGTATCAGCCCCCTGTGCCGGAGTGCGCGCAAAGGGCTTTAGCAGTCCCATGAGAATGCGCCCCATGAGATTTTGGCGGGCGAGTCCGGTGTAGACCAAACTCGGGTGCATGGCATTGACCGTGACCCCACTTCCCTCAATGCGTTTTGCCAAGGCCTTAGTGAACAGTAAGTTACACAGTTTGGAGCGACCGTAGCTCTCCATATTAAAATAAAACGAATGTTCGCGCATCAGGTCGTCGAAGTTCAGCGCCTTGCTAGAGCGATGGGCATCAGAGGCGACCACGACGATGCGTGCTGGTGCCGATTCTCTGAGCCGTGGCCACAGCATGCAGCTGAGTAGGAAGGGTGCCAGGTGATTGACGGCCATACTAGCTTCATAGCCGTCGGCGCTGTACCGTCGACTGCCGAAAACAGCACCAGCATTGTTCAGCAATACATCTAAACTGCGACCGCTGTCCAAATATTCTTGGGCAGCGCGGCGCACATCAGTCAGTGAGTTGAAATCACAGCACAGTGCCTCGGGTCGTCGCCCGGTGAGTTCGGCGATTTGATCTTGCACCGCTGCACAGCGCTCGGGCTGGCGTCCGCCGACCACCACCTCAGCACCGGCTTGAGCCAGCGCCAAGGCGGCGGCACGGCCAATGCCGTTTGTGGCTCCAGTCACGAGGCAGATTTTGCCCGCGATATTCCAAGGATCATACTCTTGCGAGCAGTGGGTCGCCGTGCGTTCCATCACGCTCTCTGTTGCTACTATGAGTGCCGTGATTATATGGGGGAACTGTGCTCTGCTATATCCATGCGGTAGCTCAGAGCTTCCTGCAGATGGTGTTTGCGCACCCGATCATCGTTGGCCAGATCGGCGATGCTGCGAGCCACGCGCAACACGCGATGGCAGGCGCGCGAAGACAGTCTGAGGCGCTCTGCAGCACGCCTCAGGCAATGTTGCTCCGCGTTGCCCAATGAGCAGTACTGTTCGAGTGCTGTTGGGGATAGCTCAGCGTTGGTGGTGCCGCGCACGAGCTGGTGACTGCGTGCGGCGGCCACTCGTGCCGCCACAGCCGAACTGGCTTCGCCGCGCCCCTCGCTTCCGATCATGCGCTCTGGGGAGATACGTGGTACGGCTACTTGCAGGTCGATGCGATCCAGTAATGGCCCCGATATACGTTGCTGGTAGCGTTGTAGCTGAGCGCTCGCACAGCGACAGCTGCGTTCGGCATCGCCGCTGTATCCGCAGGGGCAGGGGTTCATCGCCGCTACCAGTTGAAATCGAGCTGGGAAGCTGCAACGCTGTTTGGCGCGTACGATGCTGACAGTGCCTGATTCTAATGGCTCGCGCAACACCTCCAGTGCGCGCCGCGGGAACTCTGGCAATTCATCCAGGAATAATACGCCGCGATGTGACAGCGATACCTCGCCAGGGCGCGGCGACGAGCCGCCGCCGATCAACGCTACCGCTGATGCTGTGTGATGCGGAGTGCGGAATGGTGGTTGATACCAGCGCGATGGATCCATGGGCTCGCCAGCCACCGAGCGTAGCGCTGCTACCTCCAAGGCCTGCTCCCGGCTCAGCGCTGGCAACAGACTGGGCATACGCGTTGCGAGCATGGTCTTGCCGGTACCCGGGGGTCCTACCAACAACAGGTTATGCCCCCCGCTGGCGGCGATTTCCAGCGCTCGCCGCGCCTGTGCCTGACCGCGCACATCGACGAGATCAGGCAATCCCTCTGACGCTGTCTGTGGCAGCACTGGCGGTGTGGCTCTGGGCAAAGTTTGGGTGCCGTGGAGGTGGCGGCAGACCGCTGCCAAGTCGGTGGCGGCGAATACTGCAGTCTGATCGGCCAGCGCAGCCTCGGTGTCGTTGCCGCTGGGAACGATCAGCTGGCGCTCAGCATGGCCACAGCGCAGCGCCGCTGGCAGTGTGCCTGGCACGGATCGCAACGCGCCGGATAGGGCGAGCTCGCCAAGTAACTCCCAAGTACCCAAGCCAGTGGTCGGCACTTGCCCCGAGGCGGCTAGGATACCTATGGCAATGGCTAGATCGAAGCGACCCCCTTCTTTGGGTAGGTCGGCCGGAGCCAAGTTGATGGTGATGCGGCGCACAGGGAAATCAAAATGCGCGTTGAGGATGGCGCTGCGCACTCGTTCCCGGCTCTCCCGCACTGCAGTGGCAGGTAGACCGACAATTGATAGACTGGGCAGACCGTTGGAAAGATGGACTTCGACGGTGACTAGTGGCGCACTGATCCCCTGTCCGGCGCGAGAGTAGACAATTGCCAGTGGCATGGCGCTCCCTCCTTGGATTGCCTGGGCACCTCGCTTCCTGCTCGGTACAGTCGATGAATGCTTGCAGTGCGATGCCAGCTCATCTGACACCATTCTGTCACAGTGCTACGCCTATCCGCCGCCAGCACTCTGATCAGGTGATGATTGGAAGTCATTCAACGCCTAGATTAGCACAATGAACTCCAACTTGGGGACGTGCTCCATCATGATCATACGCTGGGGTAGTGATCTGAACTGGTCATGTTTGTCTACTGTGTTAGCTGCGTCGAGTGGATGTAGGGCTGGGCTTGACATGGCGGGCAATGTCCTTTAATATGGATGCTTAGTTGCGGGTTTTGATTGCGGCACGGTGTGGTGGTGTGGTTGTGGTGTG
>JABABF010000067.1 GCA_014238345.1 Gammaproteobacteria bacterium | reverse complement strand
TTGTCGTTAATCACCTGGGGGGCACTGTTCCTGTACTTTATTTATATCCTACTGTCACAGTCGTTGGGATCACAATTGGCGTGGCTTGTCCAATTAATTTTTGTATCGACAGTATGGTGGCGGCAGGGGTGGCGGAGATTGGTGGCCGTGCGAGCTGCAACACGATATTCCGGCCGCCTTGTTATTGGGCTGCCATTACTGGCGTTGGGCATGATGTTGATTTTATTCCCGGAATGGTTGCATACGTTGTTGAGCATCCCAGATAGGATTGCTATGGAGGTGTTGGAGAAGTGGCGGCTGGTTGCTGGTGGTTCAGGGGAGGTTCCCTATCGTTTGTATCCGTGGATCAACACTCTGCCCATGATTCAAGACCACGCACTACTGGGTGTTGGCATTGGCAATTGGACGGTGTTTTACCCAGCGTATCAAGGGGTAATATGGCAGGATCCAATGCAATTGATCAGGTCTTTTCACCAAAACGTCCACAACGATTATTTGGAGATTCTCGCAGAGTTAGGGGTGGTGGGTGTAGTGCTAGTGAGCTGGGCAACCCTGCGCATCATGCGTGTCTGGTGGCAGCTGCGCGGCAGTGCAAATGGTTTGCTCATTTTAGTACCAATTGGCATCGCGGCTTGTGCACTGATCAGTTTTCCTTTAATGTTGTCCGGTAGCTTGATGTTGCTCTTGCTAGCGCTGGCGCTACTAGAGCGAGCGCGAGCGCCACGTCAGCTGGTGAATACGGTGGCTGAGGCCAGAGATCTTGGCGTTTGGCATTGGTGTGCTATTGGCACCGTAGCGCTATGCCTGCTTGCAATTAGTGTCTTTCATTATCGCCTATATCAATCAGAAGTGTACTCTCTGCAGGCGCAATCAGCTCATGCCGCTAGGGATTTCACCACTTCCAAAGTGGCCGGGCAACTGCTACAGGAGTGGCTACCTTGGCGCCAGCGGAAAATCATATACCAAGCCCCTGCTATGATGCAGGCTAAGCAATACAAATTGCTACTTCATCGCTATGAACGCGCCCTTGCCTCCTATCCATACGATGCGCGTATGCTCAAAGCTGTGGCGGAGTTACACTTGCAAGGGGGACTCCCTGCGCAGGCCATGGATTATCTGCTGAGGGAAGGGCAACAATGGCGACACGCCCGCCACAATCATGAAGGCGATGGAGCATTGCGCCTAGAGGGATTACAACTTGAATGGAGCTCGCAGCCACTTATTGAGCACGGGGTGATTGTCCAGCAACCAGGACAGAGCCCAGTGGCTCAATTGGCAGACAACCAGTATTTCTCATACCATCCACTTGTGATTACTAATCAGCAGTCTTTCACTTGGTCTGTCAACATGGCGCGCGCTTTGATGGCTATGGGGGAGTATGAGATAGCCTTGCAACATTTACACTTTGCCAGACAAAGTTATTGGTGGTGGCAGCTCGGCGATGATATTGACTCAGAAACGTATATCCATTATTTTCGCTCTGGCATACACCGGGAAGGAAATCCACATTTGAATATTGCAGCGGATTTGCGACAATGGAGGCAGGTTGATGCACTCATAGATCAGCTGAGTGCCGAGGAAACCAAAGACAATATTGAACCTCTGACTGCCAATAGCGTCGGGAGCGATGCTGTGGGTGAACGCTCCGAGTAGGCCAAGAGTAGGCAGGGAAGCTAGCTAATGCGGGTAGTAGATGTATTTAATGGTGATGCCGATGGCCTGTGTGCTCTATTGCAACTACGTTGTGTCGTGCCGTTGGTCAGTGAGAAGCTCAGCGGCGTTAAACGCGACATCCAATTATTGCGCCGAGTCGAGGCGGGGGCGGGTGACCAAGTCACGGTATTAGATATTAGCATGGAGAAGAACCGCACTGATTTATTGCGCTTGCTCGAAGCTGGAAGTGAGGTATTCTATGTAGATCACCACCGCTCTGGGGACATCCCTATACATGCTAATTTGCAGGCTTTAATCGACACCCAAGCCGAGACTTGCACCAGCTTGATTGTCAACCAGCATCTGGAGGGAGCCTGTACAGCTTGGGCTGTCGTCGGTGCTTATGGTGATAATCTTTCACGACCGGCGAGCGCCCTCGCCAGCACGTTGGGCATTGAAGGCGCTGAGCGCGAGCAATTAGAGCGCTTGGGGGTCTGCTTAAATTACAACGGTTACGGTGCCACGCTGGAGGATCTCCATTATCATCCCGTCGAACTGTTCGAGCGGTTGTCGGCGCATTCCAGCCCGCAGGCCTTTCTCCGCTCATCAGACAGCACTATCTACCGCCAGCTTGAGCTCGGTTACCAAGAGGACATGCTACAGGCACAGGCCGTGACTGCCCACCGCCAGACTGCTGATAGCGCGGCTTACCTATTGCCAGACGCACCGTGGGCGAGACGCATCAGTGGTGTCTTTGCCAACCAGCTGGCGAATAGCGCTCCGCAACGTGCTCACGCATTGCTCAATGCCTTGGCCAGTGGTGAGTGGTTGGTCAGTGTCCGCGCCCCATTGGAAAATCGTTGTGGAGCCGACGAGTTGTGTGCACGCTTTCCAACGGGAGGGGGGCGTGCGGCAGCCGCTGGGATTAACCGCCTGCCCGCCAAGTGCTTCGAAGAATTCATGGCAGCATTTGCTGCACAGTGGGGCTGATGTGGCAGGGATTCAATCGCCACCTACGAGCCCTACGAGCCCTACGAGC
>JABABF010000066.1 GCA_014238345.1 Gammaproteobacteria bacterium | reverse complement strand
TGTGGCAAGCATTCGCATGGTTTAAAGAGATAGCCACACCAGAAAGACCGGCGTTCCAGAGGCTCTGGAGTGAAATTCTGACTATGCTGGAGCAGATCCAACTAGTTCTAGATGCGCAGAGAACGCCTAACGAGCCTATGGCTGAGAGGAACCTGGACGATTGCAATAGTCGCCTTTTTCCTAAGGGGTTTATAGAATCAAAATCTAACAAAGCCAAATTTATCTTTGAACTGTGCACAAAATACTCTCCAGCCATTGCTGGCTATGTAATGTGCGCCCTTTTACACCGTCCTATTGAGCCCGCTGAAGTATCTAGTGATGCAATAATCGGCTTCCACTTGGCTGTACAATATCAGCAGGGATTGAAGAACCCCGAAACCTTAACTCAGGAATATCAGAGATTGAGCGAAGATCTCAAAAACACGAAAGATGAGGCCGAGAAATTTTTATCAGGTGCACGGCAAGAACATGAAAATTTGATAGCATCTCAAAAAGAACAAATCGATCTCAAAGCATCCTCTAGTTATTGGGAAGGAAAAAGCACCAATTACCAAAATGTAATGTCTCGGATGGCTCGCACTACCCTCTCATTAGCAGTCGGAGTATTGATCTGCTTCGTTTTAGCGGCCTATTTTCTCAGCCAACATCCTGTGCTGAGCGATTCACTATGGAGCATTAGCATGATGCTAGCCTTCTCAACATTCGGTCTATGGGGCACACGATTATCTGCCAAGATATTTATATCAAACCTGCATCTGCGCACCGAAGCCGATGAGCGCGTCACCATGATTAAAACCTATCTCGCACTTGTCTCGGAAGGTAATGCCACAGTACAGGAGAGAGCACTGATCCTGCCATCATTGTTCAGACCCAGTACAAAAGGCTTCATTAAAGACGAGGGGCCTGCTGGTGCGGTTGAACTTTTATCAAAAGCGACAGACAAACAGACCAGTAGTTAGGGAAAAACAACTCTAGGGTAATCATAATGCCCACGCCACTCCAGTGCGAACAGCACAGCCATCATCAGGTCGCCCCCACCCAGCACCACCCAAGTCCCTGCGGGGTCACCAGCATTACCTCATCCCGCGTACTGCGCCCACCGCCTGCCAGTTTCCTAATCGCCCCCATTTTCAATAGTGCCACCAGATCGCGGGTGACGGTGACCTTCGAGTAGCCAGTGATTCGTATATATTGCTGGGTGCTCGTGCCGCCCTCAAACGCTTCCAAGCCTGTGCTGAGCATCTGGTTTAGCACTTTCGTGTGCCGATCATGCAACTGTTTGGAAAAGTGTCCCAAAATCCGGCCTTTGCGATCACGAGGCCTATCTTCTCTTTGGCTTGTTTTTGTGCCTGCAGCACTTTGATCCCACAGGCATGGTTGTTGGACACAACACACGCTGTGAACTAGTGCGATGACCGACTACCTGAGGCGCAGCTAGGCGCACCCGTTTCATTGCTAAATGCGATGTCTGGGGCCGCAACAGTGGAGAGCCTTGCGTGGCTCCCGCTCAGGTGGTGGTGGGTGGCGCAGCTCCAGTGGTCGGCAGGCTCCTTTGGCCTGTGGCTCCAGCGTGGCGGTATGCCCATCAGGTGGCGTCAGTTCCATCAGTGCGCCGCTGAATTTGTCCACTGCTGCCATGAAGAACCCTCCGAGCATTACCATATTAAACGCCGTGATGCGCTTTCCGGAGGCGCTGATATTGCTACTGATCTCCAATTCTGCTGGTTCGTGGCAGTCTTTGTATAGTCGCACACGCAACGGCACTTTGCGCCGCAGTCGCAGCTCGCATGGGGTGGAGCAGCGCTGACCATTGGAGAGTAGCGCCGTAGCTCCCGTCGGCTCGCTAGAGATGGTATAGGATTGCTTGGCACCGAATCTGAGCGTGGCGCAACCGCTGAGTCCACTGAGTGCCAGTACTGCCACCATCAGCAATGCCCTGCTACGATATCGGCCGCCATTGATTGTCCAGCATGAATTTAGGGTATACGGGCGCATGACAGCATGATTATATAAGGGTTGCCTATCCCCACTTGGGACGACACTGCTCGGTAAGTCCGGTAGCCATAGTAAAATGACAGCCTGAATTGCCACCACAGCCCCCCTGATGCCTTTGGATAAGATGATGAGCGCCGCCGAGGTCATTGCCGAGCTGCGCGATGGCATGACTATTGGCATCGGTGGTTGGGGCGGGCGACGCAAGCCGATGGCGCTGGTGCGCGAGATTTTACGCTCGCCACTGCGCGAGCTCACCGTCGTCAGCTACGGCGGCCCCGAGGTCGGCATGCTGTGTGCGGCGGGCAAGTTGCGGCGGCTGATCTACGGCTTTGTATCCTTGGATGTCATCCCGCTTGAGGCGCATTTCCGCCGCGCCCGTCAGGCGGGCACTTTGGAGGTCATGGAACTTGATGAGGGTCTGTTGCAGTGGGGGTTGCGGGCGGCAGCCATGCGTCTTCCTTTTCTGCCAGCGCGCACTGGCTTAGGTAGCGATGTCATGCGTGTCAATCCGGATTTAGCCACCGTACGCTCTCCCTATGCCGATGCCGAATCCCTGCTCGCCATGCCTGCGCTGACACTAGATGCGGCGCTATTGCATGTCAATCGCGCAGATCGCCGTGGCTCTAGCCAGCTGCTCGGCCCGGATCCCTTTTTTGACGAATGGTTTGCCCGTGCTGCTACACGCTGCTATATCAGCTGCGAGGAGCGGGTCGACACTAGCTGCTTTGACGATGCTCAGCTGGCTCGTGTTGCGATGCCGATTGAGCGCTCCTTGGTCAATGGTGTCGTCGAGGCTCCGTGGGGGGCGCATCCGACCTCCTGTGCGCCGCACTACGGCATTGATGTCAAGCATCTCAAAGAATATTCGGCCACCGCCGCTGATGACAGTGCCTGGGATGAGTGGCGGCAGCGCTGGGTTGACTGCTCGCCAGCGGATTATTTGGCAGCGGCTGGTGGAGCTGAACACATCGCCAGCCTGCCGTTGCCAGTGTTCTGAGCGCATGAATGATGATGCTCAATGCAGCTGCTATGGCTGAGGATGTCCGCGCATGATCGCCTCTCCGGCTGAGTGCCGCCTCAGCGAACTATGCATCGCCGCAGCTGCTGAGGCTTGGCGAGACGATGGCGAAGTGCTTGCCACGGGAATCGGCTTGGTGCCACGCCTCGCCGCCAGCTTGGCGATGGCCAGCTTCAATCCAGAGCTGATGATGACCGATGGCGAGGCCTACTTGGTGTCCGAGCCAGTGCCAGTCGGCCCGCGCGGCGACTACCGCCCGCGTATTGAGGGCTGGATGCCCTATGCCCGCGTTTTTGACAATCTCTGGGGTGGTCGTCGTCACGCCATGGTGACACCTGTGCAAGTCGATCGCTATGGACAGAGCAACATCAGTTGTATCGGCGGGGATTTTCAGCGTCCCAAGGTGCAGTTGTTGGGTTGCCGAGGTTTTCCAGGCAATACGGTTCACCACGCCAACTCCATGTTTATCCCCCAGCACAACGCTCGCGTCTTTGTCAAGGGTGAGGTCGATATGGTGGCTGGCATCGGCTATCGGTCGGAGCGCCTAGAGCCCGGTCAGCGCACTTTTATTGATCTGCGCCTGGTGGTCAGCAATCTCTGTGTGATGGACTTTGGCGGGACAGACCACGCTCTGCGATTGCGCTCCCTGCACCCCGGTGTCCGCTTGGATGAAGTGCTCGACAACACCGGTTTTTCGTTGGAGTATCCAGAGCAGTTGCCGTCCACTACCTTGCCATCGCCAGAGCAGCTGGCACTCATAGCAGAGCTGGATCCGCACGATTTGCGGGCGGCGATCTGGCCCGATAATCCCCCGGCCGTTCCTCTGGCATGATGCCTTTGGGGGATAGTGGCAATAATAGAGACACCTCCAAACGACAGCGGGGGGAGGGGGCGAGCATGACCGACAGAGACACACAGCAGGCGCATATTTCACTAGGCAGGCGCATCGCGCTGGTGACTGGCGGCGGCTGGCAGCGGTTGACTCCCGCGTGGTCATCGCCGAGCTCGGGTCGAGCTGACGCACTACGCACTGTTGGGGAGGTGCTGGGTCGCTTTGCCGACTCTGAGGTAGTAGGCTGATGCGATATTCTGTCTTTCCTCTGGAGCTGGCGCGATTCATCACCGGTCAGATTTTGTGCGTCGACGGCTACATTAGTGCCACCTTTGGCTGGCACCGCATCGACCCAGCCAGTGACAACTGGAGAGCAATACCTCCCAAGTTGCGTTGTTGGGTCAGGATATGTTGCCCGGGTGAGTGGGCACGATGATTGCTGGCTATTTGCCGAGTGGGGAGGGGTGGCATAACACCCCTTTAGTTGCGGGCGCTAAACTGAGCGATGTTTGATGTCTGCTGAGTTCACTGGGTCATTGGCCTCTCGCGCCTTGGCGTTGCTCGGTTGTCGCTACCCAGTGGTGCAGACCGCTATGGGTTGGGTCGCAGATGCCAATTTGGTTGCGGCCAGTGGCAACGCTGGCGGCTTTGGTTTTCTCGCCGGTGCGACATTGCCGCCGGCTGAAGTAGAGCGCGAGATACTGCGGGTACGCGAACTCAGCGACTGTCCCTTTGGCATCAACTTCCATATGTTTCAGCCCAATGCTGGGGATATTGTCGAGCTGGTGTTGCGGCACCAGGTGCGTGCGGTCAGCTATGGTCGGGCACCAGAACCCAGCGTCATTGAGCGTCTGCGCGCTGCCGATGTGGTGTGTATGCCCACTGTCGGTGCCTTGCGCCATGCACAGCGGGCGGTGGAATTGGGAGCCAATGCATTGACGGTACAAGGTGGGGAGGGTGGCGGGCACACCGGCGCGGTACCCACCTCCATTCTGTTGCCACAGGTTTTGGATGCACTCGGTGCCGAGATCCCCGTATTCGCCGCTGGCGGTTTTTACGATGGGCGAGGTCTAGCCGCTGCACTGGCTTGGGGTGCCGATGGCATCGCCATGGGCACGCGCTTCCTGTTGACCCGCGAAAGCCCAGTGCCAGAGCAAACCAAGCAGCGCTATCTAGACTGTGCCGACCCGCGGCTGATGGTGGTATCCAAGGCGCTAGATGGCCTGCCACAGCGCATGCTCAACAATCCGATGCTAAGGCGACTTGAGCGCGGTGGTCCGCTACTGCGTCTGCTGACAGCGCTATCTAGTGCACTGGCTTATCGCCGTTTCACTGGAGCCTCGCTGGGACAGCTACTGTCCAGTGCGCTGGCGGCGGCGCGCGGCGGCGGTGCCAGTGCGATGGCACAGTCGCTGATGGCCGCCAACGCGCCGATGATCATCCAAAAGGCAATGGTCGACGGTGAGCCCGATGCCGGTGTGCTACCCGGCGGCCAAGTGGCTGGCTTAATCGCTGAGTTGCTGAGCTGTGAGGAACTATTGCGCACGATAGTCGATGATGCCGAGCGGCGGCTCACTGTGCTGGCCGGTGGAAAACCAGGATGAACTTGAGCTACAGCGATTGTCAGCACACCTTCCGCGCCGAGGCTCGCGACTGGTTGGCGAGCGCGGTACCGGCTACGCCGTTGCCTAGCTTTGACACCAAGGAGGGTTTTGCGGCGCACCGGGAGTGGGAGCGGTGCTTACACGAGGGGCGCTGGGGCACGGTGACCTGGCCAGAATCCTATGGCGGACGCGGTGCTGATTTGATCGAGTGGCTGATTTTTGAAGAGGAATACTATCGCGCCGGAGCACCGGGGCGCGTCAATCAAAATGGCATTTTTCTGCTCGGGCCGACTTTGATGGAGCATGGTACGCAAGCGCAGCGGCAGCGCTTCCTGCCACCGATGGCCGCTGGCGATACCATCTGGGCGCAGGGTTGGTCAGAGCCCAACGCTGGTAGCGACATGGCGGCCATCCGTTGTACAGCAGAGCGCCACGGCGATCGCTATATCATCAACGGGCAAAAAACATGGTCCACCCGTGCCACCTTTGCCGATTGGCTTTTTGGCCTGTTTCGCACCGAAGCGGGTTCCGAGCGCCACCGTGGGCTCAGCTTTCTGCTGGTGCCGCTGGATACCCCAGGTATTACAGTGCGACCGGTGCGCCAGCTCAACGGCCTACCTGGTTTTGCCGAAGTGTTCTTCGACGATGCCGAGTGCTCGGCTGACAACTTGCTGGGCGAGGAAGGTGGCGGCTGGTCGGTGGCGATGGCTACGGCTGGCTTTGAACGCGGTCTGATGTTGCGCAGCCCGGCGCGTTATCAAGAGGCCGCCCGCCGCTTGGTGTCGCTCTATTTGGCACAGCGTCCGGCAGTTGATCGAGATCCCAGCGTGCGTGGAGCGGTGTTGGCGGCGTGGATGCGTGCCGAGGCCTACACGCTGGCGACCTACGCCACCGCCTCGCGGCTGTTGTCCGGCGGGCATATTGGCAGCGAGTCCAGTACCAACAAAATCTTCTGGTCGGAGCTGGATCTCGAACTACACAGCACGGCGATGTCGATTCTCGGCGAACGCGCTGAACTGCAGTCGACAGCTGTTGACTGCGAGGCGGGTGGTGCTTGGCTGGAGGGATTTCTATTCGCCCAAGCGGGGCCGATCTACGCTGGAACCAATGAAATACAGCGCAACATCATCGCTGACCGTATGCTCGGCCTGCCGCGCTCCTGATGGCTTGCTGTCGTCTTGGTTATGTTGCTATCCTCGGTCGTTGCTACGCTACCACGCCATCGTTCGCCGTGTCTGCATAGCCAGATTGTGAGGCAGTAGTAGGATGGATTTTCAATTCAGCGAAGAGCAGCGAATGTTTGAGCGCAGCTTGCGCGAGTTTCTCGCCGCCGAGCTGCCTACCGAACGCATTCGCGGGCTGTGGGACAGCGAGCGCGGTCGCTCGGATGCTCTGTGGCGCTCCCTCGCCGAACTCGGGGTGCTCTCGGTGTTGGTGCCGGAGTCCGACGGTGGCCTCGGCTTGGACGAGCGGGATTTTGTGCTGTTGGCCGAGACCTGTGGCTACGCCGCGCTACCCGAGCCGTTGGTGGACAGCGCCTTGCTGAGTGCACCGTTGTTAGCGGCGGTCGGGGGTGAGGTTGCGCAACGCTGGTTGCCTGCGTTGCTCGCCGGTGAGGTGCGCGTGGCAGTGGCTACTCCACTGGATCTGTTGGTCGCCGATGCCGATGGTGCCGCCGCCGTGCTGTTGGCTGGCGGCTCCGCAGGCGACGATGATGGTGAGCTGAGGCTATTGGTCGCGCCTCCTGCCGATGCCCTGCACCGTCAAGACAGCGTGGATCCCTCGCGCCGCCTCTTCAGCCGCACTCCACTGGGCGGTGGTGACTTGATTGCAGAGGGGGACACAGTGCGCCAGCTATGGGCACGAGCCTTGAATCGCGGTGCGCTGGGCGCAGCGGCACAGCAGTTGGGCGCGGCAGCACGGGTCTTGGAATATTCGGTGGCCTACGCTTCGGAGCGCAAGCAGTTCGGGCGAGCGATAGGCTCTTTTCAAGCAGTGCGCAACCAGTTGGCAGATGTCGCCGTGGCTTTGGAGTTTGCCCGCCCGGTGGTCTATCGCGCCGCCGACAGCTTGGCGCGTGGCGTGGCGACAGCCGCACGCGATGTTTCACATGCATGGTTGGCCGCCGGTGAGGCGGCGCGCATGGCGGCACGGCACGGCATCCAGTCGCACGGAGCCATCGGCTACACCTGGGAGTTGGACTTGCAGATCTGGCTCAAGCGCATCTGGGCCACAGACGCGCTGTGGGGCGGTCGGGCATGGCATAGCGAGCGACTTGAGACGGCGGTCTTCTCTCCCGATGTCGCCCTCGGTGCGGGCCACACTTTTGATGAGGGAACTTGATGGCAGCAGTTGGTGCGAATGCGACTGCAACCGTGCGTTCCTGCTGTGTCCTCTGCGCTCACCGGGCGAATGCGGGTCATCGATCAGCTGATTGACTTCCTGTAGCCAGTCGCCAAACCCGCTATCGCTAGTCAACAAGCATTAAGGTTCCGAGCGCGAAGCAGATAGAGCAGGGTCTGCCCACCATAATGGCGTTGGAGGAGCCAGAGTGCATACATTGATGCCCTCACAGACGCTGGCTAATGCGTTATTCTATGGCCATGAATGAAGCCTACATCGTCGATGCCTTGCGCAGCCCCACCGGGCGCCGCAAAGGCAGCCTCGCCAGCTGGCATGGTGCCGATCTCGGCGCCGCGGTGTTGCGTGCTTTGGTCGAGCGCAATGCGGTGCCAGCCGAAGACTACGACGATGTAATTTTTGGTTGCGTTGATGCCATCGGCCCGTTGGCTGGTGACATCGCCCGCACCGCTTGGCTCGCCGCCGGTTTGCCGGATGCCGTGCCCGGAGTGACAGTGGACCGCCAGTGCGGCTCCTCGCAGCAGGCCTTGCACTTCGCCGCCCAGGGAATCATGAGTGGCACCCAAGATGTAGTGGCGGTTGGCGGCGTACAGACCATGAACGCGATCCCGATCTCAGCGGCCATGCTGGCGGGACGCGAATACGGCTTTGAGGATCCATTCTCCGGCTCCAAGGGTTGGGTAGCGCGCTACGGCACCGAGACAGTCTCACAATTCCACGCCGCCGAGCGCATCGCCGAGAAATGGCAGCTCTCCCGCGAGGAGATGGAGCGCTACGCCCTACAGAGCCACCAGCGGGCAGTGGCCGCTGCTGAAGCCGGATATTTTGCGAGCCAGTTATTGCCAGTGGGCGGTTTGGAGCACGACGAGACACCGCGCGACACCTCCATGGAGAAGATGGCCGGCTTGGAGCCACTGCTCGAGAACGGGCGATTGACGGCCGCCACCTCAAGCCAGACCTGCGATGCCTCGGCGGCTCTGCTGATGGTTTCCGAAGCGGCACTGAAGCGTTATCAGCTGCGCCCACGGGCACGCATCCACCATCTCAGCGTACGCGGCGACGACCCGATCTGGATGCTGACCGCACCGATCCCCGCCACCGAGCACGCGATGAAGAAAAGCGGCATGAGCTTGGCGGACATCGATCTAGTCGAGATCAACGAAGCTTTCGCCTCCATACCGCTGGCATGGTTGGCAGAGACCGGCTATCCCGAAGAGCAGACCAATGTCAACGGCGGTGCCATCGCCTTAGGGCATCCCTTGGGAGCCACCGGAGCCCGCCTGATGACTGCCCTGCTGTGCGAGCTAGAGCGGCGCGGAGGGCGCTACGGCCTGCAGACCATGTGCGAGGGCGGCGGGCAGGCCAATGTGACGATTATTGAGCGATTGGGGTAGGGAGCCATTGCCTGTGCTGGCTAAGCGAGAAAAATCCGTGTCCCTGAGCCGAATAGAAGCGGTATTCGGCTCATAATCCGCACATATTTGAGCCGAATAAGCGGTGTAATCGGCTCAGCGAGGTGATTAGACCAGGCTGGGGGAAGTCTCTGGCAAGCGGATATGAGCTATATTGGGCTGGGCAGCTGTTGCTAGTGGGCGACTTGGAGCGCGACGAGACACCGCTCGCATCCACCCTCTCAGTGTGCGCGGCGACGACCCGATCTGGATGCTGACCGCACCGATCCCCGCCACCGAGCACGCGATGAAAAAAAGCGGCATGAGCTTGGCGGACATCGATCTGGTCGAGATCAACGAGGCTTTCGCCTCCATACCGCTGGCATGGTTAGCCGAGACCAGCTATCCCGAAGAGCAGACCAATGTCAACGGCGGCGCCATCGCCTTAGGCCATCCCTTGGGGGCGACCGGTGCCCGCCTAATGACCGCTCTGCTGTACGAGCTAGAGCGGCGCGGAGGGCGCTACGGCCTACAGACCATGTGCGAGGGCGGCGGGCAGGCCAATGTCACGATCATAGAGCGGCTTTAGATGCCCGGCCGGTGGTGGCCATTTTCAAGACGATGGCTCCAGTCTCGATCCTCCATGGCAGGCATTATGACAAGACGCGGTGTAGGTTCTTAAACAGCAATGCATTGGTAGTGTAAAGAAAGAGTCAACCAATAGTGACGGAACAGTGACCGGACATGGAAACATGTTGCCGCCCTGTCGACCGTCTGTTATACTGCGATGGCTTGCCTAAGGTGCTGCTAATGTCGTCAGGCATGCCATTTGACTCAGTAGAAAAATTTCGGGCGCGGTGGCTCGCCTTACCGCTTCTAGTATTCGCTAGTGCGAGTATGCCATCGTTTGCGCTTGCAACGAGTTCCACTACTACTGCTGACCACCGTTTGCAGTTGACAGTCTTGACACCTGAGGTAGTGGCCAGTCAGGCCTTCGAGGTGCAAGTGGCTCAGCTGGACTCGTTCGGCACTATAGACCCAACTTATCGTTTGTCAGCCGATGTGGAGGTGATCAGCTCAGTGGGAGCGGTCAAGTTGCTGTCGCAGACGACTTCAAGCTTGCGGGTCTTGATGTCTGGTGTGCCGGACGGGACGCTGGCGCAGTTGACGGTAACAGATGGTTTGCTGTCGGGCTCAGCAATGGTGACAGTAGATGTGGTGGCGACGCGCATCGAAGTGCCCATGCTCACGCAGGTGATCTCGGGGCAGGCCTTTACTATTCCCGTGATCGGTGTCGATGATGCGGGTGAGCAGGATCTGGACTTTAGTATTGATCCGTCTTTGGTGAGTATTTTTAGCTATTCCACAGTAAAACGCGGCTTCAACCGAACCGGAGTGCATCTGGAGGTGTTGGCTTACTATCCCCATGGTGTCAGTTTCCTATTGAGATTGCTGGAGGGAGTGGAGGAGGGTGTGCAGCAGGTGCTGTCTGTTGACTTCGTCAACTTGGGATTGAGCAATAAACATCAGGTCAAGTGCGTATTCCCCTATCCATTTCCCTCGTATGTTGCCTGTGATGGCCCGTTGCTGGAGGTTCATGTGGTGGCCGACCGACTCAGGCTGTCGGCACCAGCAGAGGTGTCCAGCGCATCGACTTTTGGCGTGACGGTACGCGGGGAGAATGTCTATGGGGAGCTGGATACAGACTATGTGCTGTCGTCGTCGCTGAGTCTGGCTACTTCGGCGGGGGTGGTGGAGCTGATCTCGTTTGATGAAACTGGGTTTGTGGCCACGCTATCCGGGGCGCTGGATGGCTCGACAGTAACGCTGACGGCGACCGATGGCAGTGTGCTGGGCACGGTCGCTGTACGGTTCGATGTGGTGCCCACGGCCTTGGTCTTGGCGGCTCCGGCACGGGTGTTGCAGTTTCAGCCATTTACTGTGCAGATAATGGCTATTGATGCCAGCGGTAGCGAAGATTTGGATTACGCGATGGGAGCTCTGGATTCCAATTGGTTGGCGCAGACAGCGCTGATCACTTCCTTAGGGGGAGTACAGGTATTGTCGCGCACCAGAACTAAATGGGAATTAGAGCTGTCCAGTCTCCCAAGCGGTGCATTGGTCAACCTAGAACTGCGTTATGGCTCGCTGAGTGGGTCGGTGGATGTGTTCGCCTTTGCGGCGCAGCACTTTGCGGTATCGGGGCCAGCGGTGGTGTTGGTCGATGAGGTGTTTGAGCTGCAGCTGACGCCGATAGATATCGCTGGCGACCAGGACTACGCCTATTTGCCGACATTACTGCATGCGGTGGCTTCAACTGGGGTGTTGGAAGTGCTGGGGACTACCGAGACGAGTCTGCTCCTGCGGGTGTCCGAGCTGGCTGATGGGACAACGGTAACTATACGCATCTCAGACGCTCTACTGTCGGGGACAGCAGAGGTATTGGTGGATGTGGAGGCTACTGAGCTGTTGTTGTCGGTTCCCGAGACGGTGATATCAGCAGAGACATTTGAATTGCGGGCGCTCGGTGGAGTGAATGCGAATGGTGAGGTAGATGTGCATTACATCCCCTCGTCGACTTTGCACTGGGTGATCTCGTCGGGGCAGGCCACGGCATTAGAGTCATTGAGCACAGCACAGAGCCTGCAGTTGCAATTGTTGGTGGAGAGTGATGGGACGACAGTGGCGCTGACGGTGAGCGATGGGGTGCTGAGCCAGACAGTGGTGGTGACAGTCGATGTGGTGGGCACCGAGTTGATAGTGATGGGTCCAGCGAGCGTGGTTTCTGGCGAGGTGGCGGAGCTGCGCACTCTTGCGGTGGATGCGGCAGCCGTGGTGGATGAGGACTACCAGCCGTCGTCGGCATTGCGTTGGTTGTTCTCGACCGGACAGGTGACGGTGGAGGAGCTATGGCGCACGGACCAGCGTCTGAGTGTGCGGTTAGCGACCTTGATCGATGGTGCGACGGTGCAATTTTTGGTGCGCGACGGCAGTTTGCTGTCTGCGGCACCGGCGACGATTGGGGTTGATATAGTGGCCAGTGCACTGGCTGTGGCAGCACCATCGACGGTGATCTCTGGCGAGGCCTTTATATTGTCGGCGGTGGGGGTAGATCACAACTTGGCTGAGGATAGGGACTACCCCTCTGGAGCGCAGACAGTGGATTGGTCATACGATGGCTTGGGAACGACGCTGGTAGAGGAGTTGGCGCGCACGGCTACTACGATTGAACTGCGGCTGATGGCAGCATCCGACGGGACGACGGTGTCCGTTGTAGCGACTGACACGGCATTGCCAGCTGGCTCGGCTGTGGCGACGGTGCTACGGGTGGATGTGGTGACCACCGAGTTGGCGGTGACGGGGCCAGCGCAGGTGCCACTAGAGCAAGTCTTTGAGTTGCAGCTGCGGGGGCTGGATGCGGCTGGCGTAGAGGACATCGACTATCTTGTGCCGCCTTCGCTGAGTGTTACGGCCTCAGCGGGGGTGCTGAGCGAAGTGTCGCGCACGGCCACAGCGTTGCAGCTGGTGTTGGGCGGGGTGGCGAATGGTTCGACTATGCAGTTGACGGTGACCGATGGAGCGCTGCAGGCATCCATTTATGTGCAAGTCGATGTGGTGGCGACGGAGTTGGTGGTGACGGGTCCAGCGAAGATTGTGTCGGGCTCGGTTTTTGAGCTACAGGTGGTTGGTGTAGATGCCGCTGGTATTGTGGATGAAGATTACCGCCCCTCGAGTTCGGCGACACTGAGCGTCTCCTCTGGAACGATAGTGTCGCTTTCACAGACGGCGGCTGGGCTGAGAGCGGTGTTGTCAGTGGTTGGTGTGGTTGATGGAGCGCTACTGAGCTTGCGTGTGCAGGATGGTGCGTTGGGCGGGGAGCTGATGGTGCCCGTTGATGTGGTGGCCACGGCCTTGCCGGTGGAGGCATCCTCAACGGTGGTCTCGGGCACAATTTTGAGCTTGTCGGTGATCGGTGTGGATGATTTCGGCACGGTGGATGTCGACTATATTCCCTCTTCGTCGCTGAGTTGGAGCTACCCATCGGGTACTTTGAGCGATTTGATCATCAGCGAGTTATCACGCACCAACCGTCAGCTGCAGCTGAGGCCGTTTGCTTTAGTTGATGGGGCGACCTTTTCCATCGCCTTCGCCGACCATGAACTCAGCGGCTCAACACATGTGCTGGTCGATGTAGTGGCGACAGAGTGGGTGGTGATGGGGCCGGGGTCGGTGGTAGCGGGCGAGGTCTTTGAACTGCAATTCATCGGGGTGGATGCTATCGGGAAGGTGGATGTGGACTATGTGCCCTTCGACGCACAGGTCTTCACTTTCGATCAGGGAACCGTGGAGCGGGTTGGGTATCAGGGCTCCACGCTGATGGCGCGGTTGTCTGGCTCAGAGTTGATTGATGGAAGTGTAGTAACTTTGCTGGTGGTTGAGCGCTTAGTAGCGGGCACCTCGATCTGGTCTAGCTCGGTCGATATACGGGTCGATGTGGTGGCCACTGGCCTGATCCTAGCAGCTCCAGCCGTGGTAGAGTCTGGCGAGGCCTTTGGGCTGTCATTGACAGGTATTGATGCCTATGGCGCCATTGATACTGGTTATAGTCAGTCGTCCTCGCTGAGTGTCTCCGCTACGGCGGGCGTGTTAGAGGAGTTGTCGCGCACGAAGACCCAGCTTCAGCTGCAACTGTCCGGTCTGGCGGTTGACCGGACAATCGTGATGTTGCAGGTATCAGAGCCTCAGTTAGATCGACCCATGGCATCGGTAGTGGTGGAGGTCGATGTGGTGGGAACCAATCTGCGCTTAATGGCTCCAGCGGAAGTGGTATCGAGCGCCGATTTTTTGTTGAGAATCATCGTGATGGATGATGCCGGTGTGGTAGATCGAAACTACCAATTGTCGTCAGCGGCGCAGGCACAGCTGTTGGGCAGTTCGGTGGGAACATTAGAGGAGGTGGGGCGCAATGCCATGGGCTTTGTGGTGCGGCTCTCTGGAGTCTCTGACGGCATGACGGTGCGATTGTCGGTATCAGATCCGGCACTGTCTGGCATATCGGAGGACTCGGCGGAACTGGTGGTGGATGTGGTGGGCACAATGTTAGTAGCACAGGCTCCGCCCGTGGTAGTCTCGAACCAGCATTTT